>CAYUKI010000026.1:0-13439 GCA_964445235.1 uncultured Acidimicrobiia bacterium
CTTTGGGGGAAGTGTCACCAGCCTACGGTCCGGGTGTGACACGTTTTCGGGCCACGGAACCTGTCAAGGCGAATGAGACACTGGTTGCTCAGATGGCGATGGGTTCCTCCTCGGGTCGGTTGATCCAGGTGGCCTCGGGGAGGGTGGGTGCCTGGGGTGGCTTTCGGAAGCGATCCGGCCGGTCGGCGTAGGCGGCGTTGAGCACCTCTTGGCGTTTCTGGCGCACGATGTCGGCGAGGCCGTAGTGGACGTTGGCTGGGGTGTTGAGGCCGATACCCGAGTGGCGGTGTTCGTTGTTGTAGTGCTCGAAGAACCCCTCGCAGAACGATCGAGCCGCAACGATGTTGGCGAACCGCTTGGGGAAGGTGGGCGAGTACTTGAGGGTCTTGAACTGCGACTCGGAGTAGGGGTTGTCGTTGGACTGGTGCGGCCGGGAGTGGCTTTGGAGCACGCCGAGGTCGGCGAGGAGCTGACTGACCGTCCGCGACGTCATCGAGCTGCCCCGATCCGCATGGAGAGTCAGCTGGTCCTCGTCGACGCCGTTGGTATAGATGGCATCGGCGATGAGCTGCTCGGCGAGCTTGGCCGACTCTCTCGGGGCGACCAGCCACCCAACGACGTAGCGGGAGTAGATGTCGAGGATCGTGTAGAGCTGGAACCAGGTCCACTTGTAAGGCCCGGCGAGTTTGGTGATGTCCCAGCTCCAGACCTCATTGGGGGCAACGGCGACCAGCTCGGGTTTGATCAGCGCTGGACGGCGGGCCTGGGCTCGACGTTCCCTGACCTGGTGACGTTCGCGCAGTAGGCGATACATGGTCGATACCGACGCCAGGTAGGTGCCCTCGTCCAACAGCGTGGCCCACACCTGGGCCGGCGCCTTGTCACAGAACCGCTCTTCGTTCAAGGTCTCGATCACCGTTTCGGCTTCAGCGGCCGACAGCGCCCGAGGCGAACGCCGCGGTGCCGGGGGTCCTTGACGGGGGCCTTGTCGCTGACGGTAGTGACTGGCACGAGAACGCCCGAGAGCGTCACAGGCTCGCTTGCGCCCGACGATGGGAGTGAGCTCGTCGATTGCGGCGTCCAAGATGGCGGTCACGACTCCTCGGTGTCCGCGCTCTTCGAGATCTCCTCCAAGAGCGCGTGCACTTTTCCCTGCACCGCGATCACCACCTCGGCCTGGGCCAGCTTGGTCTTCAGTCGCTCGTTCTCGGCCCGCAGCTTGGCCACCTCTGACAGGCTCGGACCGCCCCGACCGCCGTCGGCTCGCCCCACCGCCGCCTTCAACAGACCCTGGCGATGCTGTCGACGCCAGTCGGTGACCAGGCTCGAGTAAAGCCCTTCCCTACGCAAGATGGCGCCCTTCTCGCCCGACTCCGACGCCCCGTCGTACTCAGCGAGGATCGACAGCTTGTACTCGGCGCTGAACGACCGACGGACCGGGTTCCTCAGCGGCCGTCCGCTCCCGTCAGTAGCAACATCATCTTCCACATGCCAAGTATCGGCGCTATAGATTGCTGCACGCTTGTTTCCCATGGTGTTCACCTTCCATGCCCTCACACTCACAACGTAGATCGAAAGGTGTCTCACTCATGGACATGGAGGGAGTCGCCGTCGCTTCCGACGATAGATTCGCAAGGGTCACTTCACCGAGCAGACCGGCGCAGCTGTGGCGAATGCCGAAGGTTTTTGCGGATCCGAATCCAGGTCACAACAATTCGGGAGTACCGGTCCGGATCGACAACATGGCGTTGGAAGAAACATGAGAAGGGTCACTCTTCTTTGACGGGGCTCGGTACGTCTCAAAGTGGCGATCACCAATCTCGACTGGTGAACCCAGCCGGCGCGCCCCGTGCGTCCGCGCCATGCACCGTGCCGGTGAGGGCGCTTATCGACCCTTCCACTCCGGAGGCCGCTTGGCCAGGAAGGCCGCCAGACCCTCGGCGGCGTCGTCGGTGCCGAGGGCGATCGCCTGCGATTGCCCCTCCCACGAGAGCGCCTCTTCGAAGGTGAGGTCCCAGGACCGGTCGAGGGCCTGTTTGGCGAACATCTGCGCCACCGGCCCTCCGGCGAGGAAGGAGTCGGCGAGCCTTGCGACGGCAGCGGCCAGCTCCACCGGTTCCACCACTTCCAACACCAGGCCGATCTCCTTGGCCTCCTCCGCCGACACCATGCGCCCTGTCAACGCCAGCTCTTTGGCTCGCTGCATACCGACCAGCCTGGGAAGGAGCCAGCTACCGCCGGAGTCGAGGGTGAAACCCCTCCTTACGAAGATCTCCGCAAAACGCGCTCGGGTGGTTGCCACCACCACGTCACACCCGATCGCCAGGTTCATCCCGGCGCCGGCCGCCACCCCGTCCACCGCCGCCACCGTCGGTTTGGATAGGCGATGGAGAGCCAGGACGGTCTCCCCGACCTGTTTCATGCGACGATGGCGGGCTGCCACCGATCCGTCGACGGGGGCGAACCCGGCCGATCCGCTTCCGTCTCCTCCCCCCCCCAAGTCTGCACCGGCGCAGAAGTCTTCGCCTGCTCCGGTTATGACGAGGACCCTCTGAGCCGAGGACTCGAAACCGACGAAGACCTCTCTTAGCTCACCCCACCCGTCGGAGGGGATGGCGTTCTTACGGCCCGGGTTCGAAAGGGTCAGCCAGCGAATCGGGCCGCGGTCATCGATGGTGAGCCAGGAAGTCATACCGAATGTCTACTGTCATCGTCCATGGGCTTCAACCCATTCCGACCACAGCGCAAGGATTCGGTCGACGTCGCCATGGTGGTGCTGGCGGTGGCAGCTGCCGTGTCGGGGGTGCTATGGGCGATTTTCAGCCGGTGAGCGTCACCCCGGTCCAACCGTACGCCGCCCGGAAGACCTACATCTGCCCGGGCTGCGACGGGACGATCCCCTCCGGCACCTTCCACGTCGTGGTGGTTCCGGACGAAGAGCCTGACCTGCGGCGCCACTGGCATCACGGCTGCTGGCACAAGGAGTTGCGCCGCCGACGGGGCCGATCGAGATCAGACTCGCAACCATCGAGGAAGTGACTCACCCGGGGGCGAGAATGGCTAGGCGGCCTGCGGCACCCACCGCAGGGAAACGCCGCCAGCCGTGAATGCCACTGCCACCAGGTCCACCCGGGTCACTGCCGGTCGAAGCAGGCTGGCGAGCCGGCGCACCTGCTCGGCCTTGGCCGCATCGAAGGCCGTGACAGGATCGATCGTCGGGCTGCGTGGGTCCACGTTCAGCGACCGCACCTCGACCGCCGTCATGACTCCGCCCACCCGGGCCACGACGTCGATCTCCCCATCACCCACCTCTACGTTGCGAGCAACGATCTCGGCACCGTGTCTAACCAGGAATTGGACCGCCAACTCCTCGGCGAGCGCACCCAGCCGCTGAGAAGGAGACTTCCGACCGGATAGGCTCAGATCTGGAGTCCCGGCTCGAGTTTTTCGATGTTGACGTCGCGGAAGGTGAGCACCTGCACCTTCTGCAGGAACCGAGCCGGCCGGTACATGTCCCATACCCAAGCGTCCTCCAGGTCGATTTCGAAGTAGACACTCCCACCCGATTCGCGCCGGTGTAGCTGCACCTGGTTCGCCAGATAGAAGCGACGCTCGGTCTCCACCACATATCGGAACATGGGGAGGACATCGCGGTACTCCTTGTAGATCTGAAGCTCGACTTCGGATTCGAATCTTTCGAGATCTTCTTCCATCACCGAAACCGCTTCGCCTGCTCCTCGACGCTTTGTGGAAAGTCACCTCTCGGACCGGTCTGGTCTGGTGCCGGGCCGGGCTGGTCGGATGATTCTATCGGGCGAAGGGGTGCGGGCCAGGGGATCCGCGCAGCAACCGCGTCCAACGGCATCGGTATAACACCCCGCTACGACAGAGCGTGGCGGCCGAGGGGCGCTCGGATCAGAGCCCCCCCCACCGGTCGATGGGCCAAATGGTGACGAAGGCCCGCCCCACGAGGTCCTCGACTGGGATGGGGCCGAAGATGCGGCTGTCCTGGCTGCCCGTGCGGTTGTCCCCCATTACAAAGACATGCCCTGGCGGGACCGTCTCGGCGGGACGGTCGGGCATCACCGACCCCGGATTGAGATAAGGCTCGTCGACCGGTTCGCCGTTTATGAGCAGCTCGTTGTCGTGGATCTCGATGACGTCTCGTTCGAGCGCCACGATCCGCTTGATGAAATCATCGGCATGGGCGGTGCGGACTCCGATCGCCTCCAAGATATGGCGGACCACCGCCTCGGGTACGGACTCCTCGAGGTTCCCGAAGTCGTAGGGGTTCAAGAACACGACTACATCACCTCGTCGGGGCTCTCCCACCCGAAAGGCCAGCTTGTTGACCAACACCCGGTCGTTGACCTCGATCGTCGGCACCATCGAAGTGGACGGGATGTAGAACGGCTGCACCAAGAAGGTCTTGACCAACACCGCCACTCCAAAGGCAATGACGATGAGCACCGCCAGCTCGGCGAGGGAGGAGAGGAAAGATTTCTTGGGGGCCGGCGCCTTCTTGGGCGCGGCGACGACGGGAACGTCCACTCAGCTGCGTTTCTCGCGAATGCGAGCGGCCTTGCCGGTTCGCCCGCGCAGGTAATAGAGCTTCGATCTCCTCACGGCCCCCCGGCGGGTAACCTCCAGCTTGGCGATGACGGGGGCATGAACCGGAAACACCCTCTCCACTCCCACCCCGAAGCTCAGTTTGCGGACGGTGAAAGAGGATCGCAGGCCCGACCCGTCGCGGGCGATGACGACTCCTTCGAACACCTGCAGACGCTCCCGTCCCCCCTCGGCCACTCGAACGTGAACCTTGACGGTGTCACCAGATCGGAAATCGGGGAGGTCGGAGCGCAGGTGGGCGTTCTCAAGCAGCTGAAGGTCGTTCATCGGGACTCCTTAGATTGGCAGAGGCCCCGGGGCCCCTCACCTGACATGCTCACCTGACATCCGGTCGGCGGCTGCCGAAGCCGGCCGAACACACGAGCGATCATGTTATCAGGGCTTCAATCGGTGTCCGACTTCTCCCTCATCACCAGTAGGTCGGGTCGTCTCGTCCGGGTCCGCGACAATCGCTGTTCCCGTCGCCAATACTCGATGCGGGCGTGATCGCCTGAGAGCAGGACCTCGGGCACATCCCACCCCCGGAAGGAAGCCGGTCGCGTGTAATGGGGTTCCTCCAAGAGATTCGATCGGAAGGACTCGTAACGGACCGACTCGGGGTTTCCGACCGCACCCGGAACCAGGCGGGCGATGCCCTCGATGACGGCGGCGGCGGCCACCTCGCCACCTGCCAGCACGAAGTCTCCCAGCGACACCTCCTCGTCGATCAGGTGCTGGGCGACTCGCTCGTCGACGCCCTCATACCGGCCGCACGTCAGGATCACATGGGGCAAGGTGGACCATCGGTCGAGCAGGCTCTGGTCAAGGCGCCGCCCGGTTGGGGTGAACAGGATGCGGTGACCGCTGCCGATCGAGTCGAGGGCGACGGCCAGGGGCTCGATCATCAAGACCATCCCCGGCCCCCCCCCAAATGGAGCGTCGTCGACCTGGCGGTGCGCCCCGATTCCGAAGCTCCGCAGGTCGAGCAGCTCGATTTCTAGCACGCCGCTTTGCTGGGCCCGTCGCACCAGCGCAGTTTCCAGGGGTCCGGTGAAGAAGCCTGGGAACAGGGTGATGACGCTTATACGCACAACTGCGACGCTAGTGCACCGTCTGGTAAATAATCGTGGGGTCCGCTATTTCCCAGACGGAGCATTAGCGAATACGGCCGAAAGAGTATGCTCGTGATAGATGAGCAGCCAAGAGGAAGCCAGCGATCCTTGGGGCATTCCCTCGGACGAGAAACCGCCGCAACCGTCTGCCGATACCAGTCCTTCCCCTCTGGCGCCCGAGACGCCTCCCGCCGAGCCAAAACCGCCGTTCTCCCAGGTCCTGGCGGCGGCTCAGAGCGTATTCGGCGCTCGCGACAAGAAGGCCGACGACGACCTCCCCCCCGAGCCTCCCTCTTGGTTGACGTTGGAAGAACCCGCTGCCCCCGAGCCTGCCCCGCTTGCGGTCGAAGGACCGGCGACCGAAACGCTGGTCGAGGAACCGGCGACCGAAACGCTGGTCGAGGAACAGGGGTCGGTCGGAGCAGCGCCCGAAGAACCTGCGCCGGCCGAACCAGTGGTCGTGGAACCGGCGTCCGTCGATTGGTGGGCAGCTGCTGGTGCGTGGCCAGTCACCAAGCCGATCGAACCGGCCCCGCCGTCATGGAGCTCACCCGAGACCGAGTACGCCCCTGCTTCGGAGCCTGAGCAAGCCTCTTCGCCGGCCGAGTGGCCCCTCGCCGACGCCGAGTCGGTTTTCGTCCTTCCGGACTGGGGCACGGAGGGAGCACCGGCGGAGCCGGCCGTGGCTGAGGATTTGGCCGAGTTTTCCGCCAACCTGAGCGAGAGTTCTCCCGGTGTGGAAGAAGCGATATCAATCCCGGAACCGAGCCTCACCGACATCGAGGCGGTGATCCACCAGATCGAGATAGGCGGGCGACCCGGACAAGGTGCCGAGGAAGCCGCGGGACCGTGGCCGCTCGAGGTTGACGCCGAGGCTCCCCTGGTGGCGGAGCCGCCCCCCTCCCCCGAAGGGCTGGCTGATATGACGGCCATCGCCCCGCTCGAAGTCGAGGTGACGCCCCCGCAGCTCCCACCGCCGCCGCCGACGATCGGAGAGGCGGCCGGCCCCGTCGTTGTACCAAGGCCCGATGAGACACAACACGAGACCGGGTGGGGGACGGGTTGGCGGTCGGCTGCTCAGGGTTGGGTGGAGGACGAATTCGGCCGTTCGGTGTGGAGGCCGATCATCACCTCCACCGACTCGCTGGCCGAATGGGCCGTCGACACCTACCTCGGCCTGGTGGCGGCCGACGTCACTGTCGAGGGTGACGATTTGGAGGCAGGGCTGCCGACGGCGCGCCGCACCGGAGAGCGACGCATGGTCGAGGAAGCTTTGCGAAGGGGCGCCCACGCCGTGTTGGGGGTGACGACGGGCATGTCCTCCGCTGGCAATCGCACGGTGGTGACCGTCAGCGGGACCGCCGTGACCCTCAAGACGGCTTAGCCCGGCGCTCGGGAACGAGGATCGCGGGGCAGACCCAGGATGCGCTCGGCGATGATGTTGCGCTGGATTTGGTCGGTGCCGCCGCCGATGCGAAGGCCGGGAGCGCCGAGGAAGGCGTCCTGCCACTGCCCATTGCTCGGCGCGTCGTGGTCAGAGAGCAGTCCGTGGGCGCCCAGCACACCCAACCCCCGGTCATAGACCTCGGTGAGCAGAGACGACCAGACGAGCTTTCCGAGCGAACCCTCCGGACCAGGCAGTCTCCCCATAGAAAACGTCGTGAGGGCTCGCAGCGAGGTGAGTTGGAGGACCCGGCCCTTCAGATAGAGGTCGGAAATCGACTCCGGCGCCGCCATCCGAGGGGAACGGACCAAGTCGGCAAGGGCGTCGATGGCCGACAGCCTGGGAAGAGCGGCGGCCATCCGCTCATACATGAAGGTCGTTATCACCACCCTCCAGCCGTCCCCGACCTCCCCCACCCGTCGATCGTCGGGAACCCGCACCTCTTCGAGGTAGACCTCGTTGAAGTTCGAAGAGTCGGTCATCTGCCGAAGAGGGCGACAAATCACCCCAGCCGACTCCAGGTCGACGATGAATGCGGTCAGACCGCCGTGCCGGTCAACGTGCTCGCCAGCGTGCCCGCCGTCTCCGGTGTGACGGGCGATGCAAAGACCCCATTTGGATCGATGGGCGAAGGTCGACCACACCTTTTGGCCCGAGATGGTCCAGTCGTCACCATCTCGGGTCGCCCGGGTCGAAAGACCGGCCAGATCTGAACCAGCGCTCGGTTCGGAGAACAGCTGGCACCACATCTCGTCGCCGGCCAGCAACGGCGGCAGGTAGCGCCGCCGTTGGAACTCGGTACCCATTACCAGTACGGCGGGACCGCACCAACCGATGCCAACGGCGAGGGCGTCACTGCCGACGTCATAGGCCGACTCCTCCTGGCGGAAGATGATGGCCTCCATCGCGGTGCCGCCCCGTCCCCCGTAGGCCGCCGGCCAGTTGATTCCGGCCCACTCGGCGTCGAACTTCCGCCGCTGCCAGGCCCGGGCCCGGGCAAGGTTCTCTTCTTCCTCCTCCGGCTTCCACTCGGCCACGATGGTCGATGGGGCCACCGGTGGCCGGGTGTGCCGTTGGGCATGGGCGGACAGCCAAACGCGGGCTTCGGCACGGAAGGCGGCCTCGGCGGGGCTGTCCCGTGGCTCCATTACCGGCCAGGGTAGGGCTCAGCCGCCGATTCGCCGCAGCACGAAGTCTCCAGATACCGAGCGAAAGGTGAGCCGGGCGCGGAGTTGTTCGGGGCGGGGACCCGGTGCCCTCGCCCCCTCCCCCTCGCCCGACCCCGGCAAAGTAGCCGGTTGCGGAAGCCGGACATCTCCGCTGTGGCTGACGACATCAAGGTCGACGCGCCGACCGGGGGCCATGCCCACCGAAACGTCGCCCGACACGGTGTGAGCACTCAGGCGAGCACCATCGAAATGCCCAACTCGGGTGTCGCCGGAGGCCGACTTCACCTCCACGGTGCCGCCGGCCCAGTCGATCGAGATGTCCCCGGAGGCAGTAACGATGCGGACATCCCCATCGGCGCGGCCGACCCGTACGTCACCCGAAGCGGCATTGACGACGAGCCGGTCGCCGGTCGAGTCGATGACCACATCTCCGCTGGCGGTCTTCACGGTCGCCATACCCGACACCCGGCCGGCGCGGAGGTCCCCGGAAGCCAGACTGGCCCGCAGTTCGGAGGCGTCGAGGCTGATGGTCATATCACAACTGGCCAGACCGGCCTCCACCGCCACCCCCGGCGGAGCGGCGATCCTCACCTCCACAGTGGGCAGCACCAACCCCTGCCTGGTCTGGGCTACCACGACCCGATCTCCGGCCGCCTCCAAGCGCAGGCCCTCTTCGCCTTTGCCCGAAGCCTCCACGATGATCTCCCCCGCCCGACCCTCCACCACCTGAACCGAGCCCGACCCCAGCCGGAGCACGAGGGTGGGCGAAGGTCCGACCGGGAACGTCTCGCTCCTCACAGTTCGATGACTCCGGTGAAATGCTGGCCCCCAGAGCGAGCCCGAGCCCGCGAGGCCAGGGCCTTAACGACCCAGCTATTGATCGATTCGTCGCTGGTATCGGCTGCCTGCTCGACCAGGCTCTTCAGAGACTGAGGCAAACGCAGGGTGATGCGCGCCTCGTACTCATCATCGGTGGCGCTGACCTGCCCGCCGACATCGGCAGACACCCGCAACGTCGGGTCACCATCCACGACGACGAGATCCACCCGCCGGTCGGGAAGTTGGGCGGCCACCTCCTCGGCCGCCTGCTGCGCGAGCTCCATCGCCGCCTGCCGGATGGCGGGTTCCAACACGGCCTGGAGAAGTTGGGCGGCGTTCTCGACGGCTGGGTCGGCTCCTCCCAGCTGCAGCTGGGTTTGAAGGGCGCTCTCGACCCGGCTGACTGCAGTTTGCACGTGCATCAGCGGGGACGGGGGGTACGAGGGAGGAGTCGAATCTGCTCGGCCCGATGACGTCGAGGGTCGGGCAACAACGTGAAACCCGGAAACATGACGGTAACCTCCTGTCTAAATGGCAGTTTTATGATGTCATAGTAATGTCAAGTTGTCAAGGGGGTAGTTGGGAAGCTCCTGCCGGCCTTGGGCGGATACCGACCCCTTTCTCGTCAGAAGCCCCGATCGTGCGCCCAGCGGGCCAGCTCATGGCGGTTAGACAGCTGCAGCTTGCGCAGCACCGCCGAGACGTGGGACTCCACAGTTTTCACCGAGATGAACAACTCCTCGGCGATCTCCTTATAGGTGTAGCCGCGGGCAATCAGCTGGAGAACCTCCCGCTCCCGCCCCGACAAAAGGTCGAGCTCTGGATCGATGTCCTTCGCCGAGACCGAGGCAAACGCGTCGAGGACGAAACCCGCCAGCCGGGGCGAAAACACCGCGTCCCCGGCGGCCACCTTGCGAATGGCAGCGGCGAGCTCGTGGGGGGCAATGTTCTTTGTCACGTAGCCCCTGGCCCCCCCCCTGATCACGGCCACCACGTCCTCGGGAGAGTCGGAGGCCGACAATGCCAGGAACGTGATCTCTTGATCGAGCTCTCGGACAGCGCGGACCACAGCGCTCCCTCCCCCCCCCGGCAGGTGCACGTCGAGCAGCACCACGTCGGGCCTTCGCTCCACGATCAGCTCAATGGCGGGCCCGGCCTCCGAGGCCTCCCCGACCACCACGAGATCCTCGGGCAGGGCGGTCCGCACCCCGGCTCGAAAGAGGTCGTGGTCGTCCACCAGGAACACACGGATACTCATCCTTCCACCTCCAACCGTATCTCGGTGCCGGCTCCGACCTCCGAACGGACCTCCGCCCGACCGCCAACCTTCGCCAGCCGGCCCGTGATCGAGTCGGCCAGACCGTGGCGGTCCGGACCGACCGCGGCCGGATCGAAACCGACCCCGCGGTCGCGAACAAAGAGCCGGGTGGTATCGCCAACCTCCAGGTAGGCCGAGATCTTGCCCGCCCCCGAGTGCTTGGCGGCGTTGACAAGCGCCTCCCGACCGGCTGCGATCAAGCTCTGCCGGCTTGCCGTCAGCGGACCATCCCCGACCACCACCAACTCCACCTCGACCCGATGATCGGTTTCGACCACGTCGACGGTGGCCCGCAATTCGGCGGCCACCGAGCGGTCTTGCTTCCCGTCCGGGCCGTAGAGCCAGGAGCGAAGCTCACGCTCCTGGCGGCGGGCCAGCGTCCCAACCTCACCGGGGTCGGCAGCAGAACGTTGGATCAGAGCAAGCGTTTGCAGCACCGAATCGTGCAGATGGGCGGCGACCGCGGACCGCTCCTCTGCCCGCACCCGTGCGGCTTGGGCCTCCTGACTGGTCGCCTCGGAACGGCGCAGCACAAGGAGCACCCACGAAAGAAGTGCTGCCGTAGCCAGATTGGTGATGACCTGAGACACCGACACGACCAGATCGAAGGCCCCGCGGGCCAGGGTCACCATCGAAAGCAGCGCCGCCACCAGCCAGCCCGCCTTGCGACTCCGCACGGTCGCCACCGCCACGGTGAGAAGTGGAAAACCACCATAGAACAGCGCAGTTGGAACTCCCGCCCAGCGAGGGGCCCAGAGCGCCGCGGCGGCCAGGACAAGATCGACGAGGATGGATCCTCGAGAAGTGGCAAGGCTGAAATCACTCCGCTGGGTCGCAGCCGAAACCATCGACCAAATCGCGGCCGCGGCCACCGCCACGAGGACCACCCAGGGCCTCGGCACGCCGCCCTGAGCCAAGGTCACGATTGCCAGCACGGCCATCCAGGCCAGCCCGAACAGTCGGGCGCCGAAAGCGATTCGCCGAAAGGTCAACTCCAAGTCTTCGACCTGACCGAACTTGCCGAGGCGGTCGAGAAACAGTCCCATAGCTCCCATTCTTGCCTGGGACGTGGGCAGTCACCCGCCTCCGGAAGGTCCGATGACTAGTCACCCAGGTCGGATCGGCGATGACTCCCAGGTTTTGCCGCCCCGGAGCCGAAACAGACCCCGAGGCATCAAACGAGGGCGGAGGTTGAGGTGGAAGCTGTTGCACAGCAATCTTGGGGGCTTTCTTGGTTCGGGCGCAGCTCGAATCGAGGGCTTTCTTGGTTCGCACTCCCAGTAGCGCTCGCGTTGGCCGTTTCCACGATGGGTATGTCCACGGACATGCCAGCTCCGCTGGTGGCGGTCATCGTCGAAGAGCTACCGGGAGCCGGTGACGCCCCCGAACGGCTGGTCGCTCGCCTCGGCGGCCACGTCGAACAGAAGCTTCCCATCATCAACGGTTTCCGCGCCTCGGTCCCCGAGGCCGGTCTTGAGTGGTTTTCCACCGCCAATGGCGTGGCGCGGGTCACCCGGGACTCCCAATTGCAGCTCCAAGGCGGAGGATGGGAGGCCTACAACCCATTTTCCACCAACGGGTCCATGTTCACCATCGCCACCGACATCACCGGCGCCGATGCCATGTGGAGTGCCGGCTATACCGGCGAGGGCGTGACCGTTGCCCTCATCGACTCGGGTGTCGTACCGGTCAATGGTCTGACGCGATCCGGCAAGGTCATCAACGGGCTCGACATCTCCTTTGAGTCCCAGGCCGCCAACCTCCGTTATCTCGACACCTACGGGCACGGAACGCATATGGCCGGGATCATCGCCGGCAAGGACGACGGCGCCGCGGCGGTCGTGACTCGAGGGGACGCGAACAACTTCCTCGGTATGGCCCCCGATGCCAGCATCCTCAACGTCAAGGTGGCGGACTCAAACGGAGCCGTCGACGTCTCCCAGGTGATCGCCGCCATTGCCTGGGTCGTACAGCATCGGGACGACAACGGCATGAACGTGCGGGTCCTCAATCTCTCCTTCGGCACCAACGGCACTCAAGCCGCCAGGCTCGACCCACTCGCCCAAGCCGTGGAGGTGGCCTGGAAGAACGGGATCGTCGTCGTGGTCGCGGCCGGCAACGACGGCAACTCCCACCCACTTCGCAACCCGGCGCTCGACCCGTTCGTGATCGCGGTTGGGGCATCGGACAACGGAGGCAATAGCAACACCCAGAACGACACCATTCCGTCATTCTCCAACTGCGGCACCGACAGCCGCCACGTCGACCTGGTGGCACCCGGCAAGTCGGTGATATCAATCAAATCGCCCGGGTCCACGGCCGATCTAGCGAACCCCCTGTCGTCGCTTGGTACCCGCTTCTTGGCCGGTTCGGGAACCTCGCAGGCTGCCGCGGTGGTAAGCGGCGCCGTCGCTCTGTTGATCGACCAACGTCCCACCATCACCTCCGATCAGGTGAAAAGACTCCTCATCAACACAGCCCAATCAATCCCCGGCGCCTCGACCAACTGCCAGGGGGCGGGTCTAATCGATTTGGCGGAGGCGCGGACCGATGTCACTCCTTCGGCCTCGGCCTCGATACAGAACTATCAGTCGAGCACGGGCAAGGGAACCCTGGAGGAGGCCCGTGGGTCGGCCCACGTCACCGACAACGACGTCGCCCTCACCGGCGAGAGCGACATCTTCGGCGCCGCTTACCGCACCGCCCAAATGGCGTCGGCGATCGCCGCCGGCAACTCCTGGTCGGGAGGCACTTGGAACGGGAACTCGTGGTCGGGCAACTCCTGGTCAGGGAATAGCTGGTCCGGCAACTCCTGGTCGGGCAACACCTGGTCGGGCAACTCGTGGTCGGGCAACTCGTGGAGCAGCCACACCTGGTCGGGCAACACTTGGAGCGACAACTCCTGGTCGGGCAACACCTGGTCGGGCAACACCTGGTCGGGGAACACCTGGTCGGGGAACACCTGGTCC
>CAYUKI010000027.1:0-13433 GCA_964445235.1 uncultured Acidimicrobiia bacterium
CTGATCGTACGGATGGGGGTTCGGCCAGGATTGGCCCCCCGAGGCATACCGCAGCTGCGGGCTGTTGCGGTAGTGAAGGATCGCGTGCACGCCGGGCAACGACCGGGCCGCCGAGTCGTCGATGTCGAGGATGCGGGCGTGGGCGTGGGGGCTGTGCAGCACCTTGGCATAAAGCATGCCCCGTAGGTCGATGTCGTCGACAAAGGCCGGGTTGCCCTTGACGAGCTTGAGAGCGTCTACCTTGACCTCGGGCTTTCCGACTACCCTCATCTCCGGGACGTCGTGGGACGGGATAAGTCGGGGCACCGCCGGCGAGGCAGTTGGGGGGGGGTCGGATGGCGAAACTTCCACGGCATGAGTACCGTCGGTCATCGGGGAGAGCACCTCGGGCCGGAAAGGCTCCACCTTCTCTCCCCGTAAAAGCGCGGCGGCGCGCTTGACTGCCTCGACCGGCTTAACGTAGGCGGTCTCCCGGTCGAGGATGCCCGACAGCATGTCGCGGATCTCATCCTCGGACGGGTCTGCGTTGGCGTTGAGCAGTGCCAGCGTCCCGAGCACCATGGCCGGCGTCGAATAGCCAGATTGGATCGCCCCGGTGGCGACGAAGGCCTGCTGGATGGGGTGCAGGTCGGTACCGCGGGAGAGCGATTCCACCGTGGTGACACGGTGACCGTCAGCTTGGGCGGCGAGGGTGATGTCGGCATTCACCAGCTTGCCGTCCAAGAGCACTGCGGCGGCTCCGGTCTCACCGGTCTCGGATCCGAAACGGACGCTGAACAGGCCTTCTCGGCGCAGGAGGGTGAGGAGGGTCAAGTGGGGCTGAGCCTCGAGTCGCCGGTCCTCGCCGTTGATGGTGATGCTGAGCTTCACGAGCTCACGTTCTTCCGAACTCGCTCGGACAGGATCACCGCCAGGTGTCGGCGGTATTCGGAGGATCCGCGGAAGTCGCCCGGGGGGTTGAGCGCGGCGGGGTCGTCCGCCAAGATGGGCGTTGCACCCACCCCGCAAAGCGCCAGCAATGTGCGGCCCTCCGGGGTCCTTCTGGCGACGGCTGCGACGATCGGCCGGTCGCCGGGCGTCCGTCCGGTTCTGTCGGCGGCCGCCTCCCCCGAAGTGGTGATCGACACCGAGGTGATGATGGCCCGCGACGGCGGGGCGGCCAGGAAGGCCTGGAGCGAGGTCTGCCCTCTGCCGGCCTTGCTCACGAAGATCACTTCGGCCTCATGGACCAGCAGGGCCGCCAACAGCTCCGATTCCGAGTCGCCGACGGCCACCGTCCCGCCGATGGTGGCCATGTTGCGGAGAGCGCTCGGTGCTTCTCGGCGGGCCAGGGCGGCGATCAACGCCGGGGTGGCGGGATGATCGGCAAGCTCTTGGATCGTGGCGATGGCGCCCATGTACAGGCGTCCGCCCCCGGCTTCGATTTGGCGGAGGGGGAGGGCTTGGAGGTCGACGACCTCGACCGGCGCACGGGACTGGTCGGCGTTCACGGTGGTGCCGCCGGCGAGCAGGACCCTGGGGATGCTGGTCTGCTCGGTCAGCTTGGCCAACGCCTCGATAAGGGTGTCTGGTCGGTGATACGCGACGACCGTCATGGCGTCATGCTCTCCGTTCCTCCTCGGGAGTGCTGGCTTGGGTGACGACTGTACTGCGGGTCGCGAGGGGGACGTTGGCCGGGAGTGATCCCGGCCCTCTCCATCAACGCATCGCATCGAGCTCTGGCTCGTGCCAGCTCGGCCCCCAGGTCGACCCCGACGAGGTGGCCCCCCCGTACCGCCACCCGGCCTCCGACGATGACTGTGTCGACGTCGGCAGGTCCGGCGTTGAAGACGAGGGCGGATTGGATCCTGTGTACCGGGGCGAGGAAGGGGGAGTCGAGGTCGATGAGCACGATGTCGGCCTTCTTTCCAGCCTCGAGGGAACCGATCTCGTGTGGCAGCCCAAACGCTCTTGACCCGCCCCGGGTCGCCATCTCCAGGGCGTCCTCGGGTTGGAGGGCCATGGCGTCGAGGGCCGCCACCTTTTGCAGCAGCACCGCCGTCTTCATCGCCTCGAACATGTCCTGGCGGTTGTTGCTGCCAGGGCCATCGGTCGCCAGCGCTACGGGGATGCCGCGCCGCCTCATCTCGGCGATTCGGGGGATGCCCGAGGCAAGGTACATGTTGGAGACCGGGCAGTGGACCACGACCGAACCACTCGCGGCAACGAGGTCCAACTCGGCGTCGTCTAGCCATACGGCGTGGACGAGCTGGGTGTCGGGGCCGAGGGCTCCGAGCCGGTGCAGCCATTCAACGTGGCGCAGGCCGCGCTCGGAGACGTTCATATCCACTTCCACCTTGGTCTCGGCGCAGTGGATGTGGGTCCCCCCCCCAAATGACCTGGAGAATGCGATGGTCTCGACCATGGCCTGATCCGAACAACCCCAAGGTATGAGTGGTGCGAGCGTCAGACGTATTCGCCCGTCGGCGGCACCGTGCCAGCGGGTGCGAACCTGCTCGGCCCGCGACAGGACAGTGGCCGCCGTCTCCATGAGCTCGGGCTGGTAATTGCGATCCGCCCAACCCCTGGCCAGCAGGAACCGGACCCCAAGCCGTTCGGCGGCCCGGCAGACGGCGTCGTCGATGTTCTCGTCGACGTGCACGTATTGGTGGTCGATGACCGAGGTGGCGCCGGTCAGCAGGTTCTCGATGAGCCCCAGCGTGGCGGCTGCTTCGGCGTCGGCGGCGGTGAAATGCCGGGCGGCCGGCCAAATACACTCTTCAAGCCAGGACAACAAGGGCTTGTCGTCGGCGAGGCCCCGGAGGAACGTCTGGAACAGGTGGGTGTGGGCGTTGACCATGCCCGGCATCACCGCCATCCCGGTGGCATCGATGACCGCGACGTTGCGCCGGCGGTTCCGGGGAGGTTCTCCGCTGCCGGCTTCGAGGATGGTGTCACCCTCGACGTAGAGCCAGCCGGAGCTGTTGATCGTGAAGTCGTCGTCCATGGTCAAGACGTGACCTCCCGTCACCAGCAGCGGAGGGGCGGTCAGGTGGACCAGCCGGTGAAGGCGTCGACGACCGAGGCGACGTCGTCCATGACTGGGTAGAGGATCGGGCAGGTGACCCCGGCGTCGATGAACTCGGCCACCTTGGTGCGGCACTCGGCACCGCTGCCCACGGCCATGAGGCTGCGCACCAGAGAGTCGGGGATGAGATCGGCGGCCCGGCGGTAATCGGCTTCGGTGGCGGGCCACCCCACCACCTCCTGGACCTTGGTGATGAGCTCGGGTTCGGCGCCGCTCGCCTCCATGATGTGCGGCTCGGTCCCCAGGTAGTAGGCGACCAGGGCCTTCCCGGTGCGGACGGCCTCGGCTGGGTCGTCCTCGGAGAGGGAGCAGGCCAGCAGCTCCGGTCGGTCGAGGTCGGAGACGGTCCGGCCTGATCGGGATGCGCCCCTCCCCACCGCCTCGACGGCGTGGCGGATGTAAGAGACGGGGACGATGTAGTTGAGCACCACCCCGTCGCAGATCTCGCCGGTCAACTCGAGCATCTTCTCGCCGGTCGCTCCGATATAGATGGGGATGTTGCGAGGGGAGACATCGCCATAGGCGACGTCCAGCCGCACTCGGTCCAGATTGACGAAGTCGCCTCTGTAGGTCACCTCCTCCATCGTGAAGAGACGACGGATCGCCTCGACGTTTTCTCTCATGGCCTTGAGCGGCCTTTCCCGCTTCACGCCGACCCGTCCCGCGATCGGCTCCCACCACGCCCCCAACCCGAGCATGACCCGGCTCTCCCCGGAATCGGTGAGGCCCGCCATCTCCCACATGGTGCTCCAGGTGGCGGCGATAACCGCCGGGTTGCGGGTCCAGATGGGAAGCACTCCGCTCCCCACCCGCAGAGTCTTGGTGCGGGCGAGCAGCGCCGACATCACGACGATGCAGTCGCGGGCCAGCCGGGTGTCGGAAGGCCAGATCTCGGTGAAGCCCTTCTCCTCGGCGTAGCCGGCCATGTCGAGGAGGTAGGGGAGCGGATGCTTGTCTTGGTAGTAGAGGCCGAGTCGTTGCATGGAACCCACATTCTGGCGCGCCAAAAACGACCCAGGGGTCGTGAATGGCGCGCCAAAACGGATAAAAGCCGGCGACCCAGAACGAGCCGCCGGCTCTTCAAAGGCGGGGGCCCGGTGCCCTTCGCCTTCTGGTGGGCGCTTAGAGGCCGATGCTCGGGTCGATGAAGTCGTTGGTGGAGATGTCGGCGGCCGTGAGGTCGGCCAGCACGCTCATCCCCGCCGACCTCATCTGGTCGATAACGGCCTGGGTGCGGGCGTCGTCCATGTTGCCGATAGTGTCGTCGGCTCCGTTGCCGACCAAGCCCAGCTCGAGCTGGGTCGTCACCGAATAGTCCGCCAGTGCCTGGTCGTAGACCCAGAAGTCTTCGAAGGTGGCGACGGCGTCGATGATGATGGCGTTGGCCCGGTCCGGGTTGTTGATGTAATCGACGGTGGCCTGCTGAACGATCGGGACGAAGAGCTCGAGACACGGACTTAGTGCATCGAAATCATCCGCCCGGATGGCGAGCGCCTGCGAGTACACCTCGAACCCGGCGTCGTGGATCAGCTCATAGGCAACCGGCTTGCCGTAGTCGCTGAAGACGAACTCGTAGTTGTACGGTTCGGCGGAGGCGAAGCCCTGCTGGGCGATGTCGCCTTCGGCGACGAAGCGTGCCGGCGAGCCGTCGTAGGACGGGTCGACCTGCTCACGGGCAACGACTCCCTGGGCGACGAACACCTCGATGAAGGTGCCGCCGGCGAAGACGTTGATGGTCACTCCCGCCTCACCCAGGTCGGCGATGGTCTTGATGTCCGGATACGTGTCTTGATCCCACATGATGATCTGGGGGTTCTTCTCGAGGGGTGACACCACAGCGATCGTGGGGGCGTCCTCGAAGAAGGCGGCCGCTTCGTCGGTGGAGACGTAGCCGATGGTCACGTCGGTATCCGTGTACATCTGGGTGCTCACCGGCTGGAAACCGATGGCCGGCCCGCCGGTGCGAACCTCGATGGCGATGCCCGTGTCGACGCCACCAGCGGCCAAGAGGCTCCCGGAGACGATCTTGTTGTCCTTGTCAATCGTGTAGTCGTCACCGACCAGCTCGTAGATGGCCCCGTGTTCGGCCTCCGGGAACCAGTCGGTCTGGATGACGATCGGGTCCGGACACACCCCGGCCAGCGAAACCCCCGCTGTCGCCGACGTGGTGGTCTCGCCGGCTGTAGTGGTGGTCTCAGGTGCCGCCGTGGTGGTGGTCTCAGGTGCCGCCGTGGTGGTGGTGTCGGCTGCGGTGTCTGCGCAGGCGGCTGCCACCAGGGCGAGCGCCACGACCAAGGGCACCATGCGGTGCCGTGCTCTACTTGGCATTCCCTTCCTCCTGTCTTGGTGTCTTGCTTTGTTGATCCCTCCGAGCCGGGCTCGGAAGCTTCACTCGCTGGCTGGACCGGCCTCGTACCACTTGCCGATGGCGCGGTTCTGGAGCCAGCCGAAGAAGAGGAACACCGCCACCCCCAGGGCGGAGGACATGATGATCGAGGCGAGCAACTGTTCACCGAGCAGCCGGTTGGCAAACCGCTGCAGTAGCTGGCCAATGCCGGCCGCCCCTCGCCCGAAGAAAAAGTCGCCGACGATCGCCCCGATCACCGAGAGGCCGGCCGAGATCCGCAAGCCGGCGAAGATCGCCGGCAAGGCGGCCGGGAACATCAGCTTGCGCAACCGGGTCATACGGTTGGCGTGGTGGAGGGTGAAGAGATCGTGCATGTCTCGCTCAGCCGACTGCAGCCCGAACAACGTGTTCACGATGATCGGGAACAGCGAGATGATGACACAGACGATCACGCGTGAGAACCGTCCGGTGCCGAACCAAAACGAGATGAGCGGGACGATGGCGAGGATGGGGATGGCCTGGAGCGTCACCGCATAAGGGAAGATCGCCCGTTCGATGAGCTTTGTCTGGCTCATGATGATGGCGAGCACGAGGCCGATGGAGATGGAGATCAAGAGGCCGATGATGGCCACCTGGGTGCTGGACCAGAGGCCGGCAAGTATCTGTGAGAAGTTGCCCCAGTCAGCGAACCCGACCCTCCACACCTCATGGGGCGGCTGGAGCAGGAAGCGGCGCCTCTGGTCGAGGATGCCGTAGGTCACGACGTACCAAGCTCCGATGATCAGACCACCGAGGACGAACGGTGGGAGAAAACTGGCTGCGGTCCTTCCTCGCCCCCTCTCGGCCGAGGTCGCAGCTTCCACCTGGGCGGCCAGGCCCGAAGCCTCGGTAGCTGGTCCGATCTTCTGGGTCATGAGTGCGCCCCCGCCAGAGCGCGGGCAATTTGTCCGCTCAGCTCGCCGAACCGTGGATCGAACCGGAGGTCGGGGCTGCGCGGATAGGGGAAGGGCACGGCGAAGTTGGCGACCAAACGGCCGGGTCGGGCCGACATCACGTGCACTCGGGTGGAAAGGAAGACAGCTTCGCTGATCGAATGGGTGATGAAGAGCCCGGCGAAGCGCTCTCGTTCGAACAGGTTGAGGGTCTCCTCGTTGAGGCGGGCCCGCGTGATCTCGTCGACCGCCCCGAAGGGCTCGTCGAACAAGAAGACGGGCGGCTTGAGCGTGAGAGTCCGAGCCAGGGATGCCCTCATCTTCATCCCGCCGGAGAGGGACTTGGGATAGTGGTTCTCGAACCCGGTCAAACCCACCAGGGTGATCGCTTCGGCGACCAGCCGTTCCCGCTCCCTCGGGTCGAACCCATTGAGCTCGGCGAGAAGCTCGACGTTTTGCCGGACGGTCCGCCAGGGAAGCAGGGTGGCGTCCTGAAATACGTAACCGAGCCGCTCCCGATCGACGGCCACCTCTCCCGACGACTGGCGCAGCAGACCGGAGGCGATCTTGAGCAGAGTCGATTTACCACAACCCGACGGCCCCACGATCGTTACGAATTCGCCCTTGGCGACCGAGAAGCTCACGTCTCGGAGCGCCGCCGTCCCATCCGGGAAGGTCATCGAGATGTTCTTGAAGGACAAGGACTCACCGTTGGTGGTTGCCATCCGTCTCCGTCGCCGCGCTTGTGCGCACGGTAGCTGGCGGCTCGGCGCTCAGACGGACGGTTCCTCAGCCAGGTAGCCTCGGACCGTGGTTGTCGAGTTCCTGACCTTCGAAGTCGACGCCTCCGAGCAGAGCGACTGGCTGGCGGTCGAGGAAGGGGTGTGGAGTCGTTTCCTCGAACAGCAGCCCGGTTTCGTGAGGAAAGAGATGTGGCGGCGACCCGGCCGGGCGAACACCGTTCACGCCGTGATCTGGTGGGAAACCCGGGCGGAATGGAAGGCGATCACCCCCGAATGGGTCGCCACCGTCGACCGCCGGATGGCGGACTGGCTCCGCCACCCCACCTGCGTCGAGTACGAGGTCGTGCGAGAAGGCTAAGAACCGAACCCAGGGTTCCAGGTAGTACCCAGTACTACCCAGGGCCCACAGATCAACCGTGGGTCCGCCTACCCATACACCGACTCCATCAACTGGTTGGTCATGACCTCGGCGGTGGCGACCCGCTGCGCGACCAGACGGTGGCCGTAGAGGAGGTCGATCGTCTGGTCCCATCTCGTCGCCTCCATCCATCCGAGCCTGGCCCTGCCCACCTCGCCCACCACGAACGGAGTCATCGCCTCGATGATGCCCATCTCGACCTCGAACGAACCCTCGGGGAGGAAGTGCCCGACGATCACCGCGGCGGCCTCGTCGGGCTCAGCGAGCGCTCTTCTCCACCCATCGAAGGTCACGCTCAGCAGGGCCGCGAGCATGTCAGGTTGGTCTTCGACGAGACGGTCGGGAGCCACCATCACCTGCGCGTATGACGGGTAGCCGTGTTCGTAAGCGACCAGGCTGGTGGTAGTGATACCGCGAGCGGCCAGTTCGGCCGGCTCCACCATCACGAAACACTGGGCGGCGTCGCACACTCCTCGTTCCAGCAGCTCCCCATAGTCGTAGCCGATTTCGATGCGACTGATGTCGGACGGTGTCAGGCCCGCGCCGGCCAGCACGACGTCGAGGGCCAGCTCGCCGTCGCCGTGGATTCCCACGGTGCGGCCGGCCAGGTCGGCGGGCCGCTCGATTCCAGTCGCTGGTAGCGACATCCAGCCGATGCCCGATTGTTGAAGCATCGCGCCGATCGCCTTTACGGGCTGGCCATCGGCCCGGGCCCGGATCAGCAGGTTGTCCTCGGTCGAGGCGACCACAGCTTCCTCCGAAGCCAGTGCGGCGATGGCGTCGGAGTTGACCTCCCACGGTGAGATGGTGAGATCGATCCCGGCTTCCCGGTACCAACCCAAGTGGTGGGCGACCAACACCCCGGCGAACTGGGCGTTGGGCTTCCAGTCGAGCTGAAACCGGAGCGGTCGCATCGTTCGGAACTTAGGGGGATTGCCGCCGCCAACCGAATCCGTTCGTCCATCCTGGGGGGATGCGGCGATTCCTGGTGGTGGTGGCGCTCGTCACCGGCGCCTGCGCTCCACCCGATTCCGTCCCGACGACGTCACCGGTGCCGGTGGTCTCTTCCTCTAGGCCCGTTGGCCCGATTACCGAACCCACCACCGCTACCACGACTTCCACCACGACTTCCACCACGACTTCCACCACGACCACGCTTCGGCCTTTGCGGGGGCTTCGGCTGGAGGTGGTCGCGGAGGGCTTAGGTCAGCTCACCTTCGTGACCTCACGGCCAGGGGACGGCAAGCTATTTGCGGTGCAGCGTGACGGGAAGGTGCTGGTGATCGACAACGACGGTGACCGGCAGGAGGAGTTCCTCGACATATCGGATCGGGTGAGCTCGGGGGGAATCGAGCAGGGACTGCTGGCGATGGCTTTCCATCCGCGTTTCGCCGATAACGGACGGGTATTCGTCTACTACGTCGACCGGGAGGCCAACTCACGTCTCGTCGAGTTCACCGCGGCCGACGGCCGGGTCGACCCCGGATCCGAGAAGCTTCTCATCGCCTTCGACCAGTTCGTCGAGCGCCACTACGGCGGCATGCTCCAATTCGGGCCGGATGGTTACCTATGGAGCTCCCACGGGGAGGGAGGCAAAGCCAGCCTGCACGCGCAGAACACCGACTCCCTACTCGGGTCGATCCTCCGTATCGACGTCGACGGGGGAAACCCGTACGCCATCCCGGCCGACAACCCCTTCGCGTTCGGAGGCGGTGCCGGCGAGGTTTGGGCGAAGGGGCTCCGCAATCCATGGAGATTCGCCATCGATACGGAATCCCGCCTCGTCTATATCGCCGATGTCGGCCACAGCGAGTGGGAGGAGGTCAACGTGGTATCTATCGACCAGGGCGGTTACAACTTCGGCTGGCTGCCGATGGAAGGAACCCGCTGCTTCGAGGGACGGAAATGCGACCCAGAAGGCAAGGTGCTTCCGGTGTTGGAGTACCCGCACTCGGAAGGATGTTCGGTGACGGGGGGATACGTTTATCGGGGGGCGGCCATTCCGGAACTGACCGGTCACTACTTTTACTCGGACTGGTGTACGGGGTGGCTGCGCAGTCTTGTCTTCGACGGATCCAAGGTGGTCGAGACCTTCGAGTGGACCGACGACGTTGGTCCCTTCGGTCAGGCCAACAGCTTCGGTGTCGATCCCAACGGCGAGTTGCTCATCGCCACCCACGAGGGCCGGCTACTGCGCATCGTTCCAGAGCGGTAGAGCCCCGGAGGGGCGAGCCAGACTCGCCGGCAGGGAATGGGGTCGTTCTGAGGTGAGATCAGAAGCCGGCTTCGGAGAGGGTTCCTGGTGGTCGGCGCCGCAACAGCCTCGAACTTCCGATAATCCGTGCCAAGGGGTGGCGCGTACGACCGGCGGTTCGCTGACAGTGGCCGTGATTACTCTCTAGGTGATGGCGGCAGAGGAAGAACGGATTGCGCTGTTTCTCGACTACGAGAACCTGGCCATCGGGGCCAGGGATCAGTTAGGAGGGATGCGGTTCGACTTTCGGCCCATCTCCGACGCCCTGGCCGAACGGGGCCGGGTGGTGTCGAGGCGCGCCTACGCCGACTGGTCGATGTTCGACGAGGACCGGCGAATGCTCACGCGCCACCACGTCGAACTGATCGAGATTCCCCAGCGCATGGGCGCAACGCGCAAGAACGCCGCCGACATCAAGATGGCCGTCGACGCGGGCGAGCTGGCCTTCGAGCGCGACTATGTGACAACCTTTGTCATCTGCACGGGAGACTCCGATTTCACCCCGCTCGTCCACAAGCTCCGCGAGCTGAACAAAAAGGTCATCGGGGTGGGGGTCAAGGCCTCCACTTCGGAACTGCTCCCTCCCGCCTGTGACGAGTTCCTCTTCTACGAAAACCTCGAGGGGGTGGAGATCCGCGCCACGGCGGAACGGAAGACGGCGCGGCGATCGGCCCCCCCTCCCGAGAAACCCGCCGACGTCGACTCCCTCGCTCCGTTGATCAGCGCCACCCTGGGCGGACTCCAGCGGTCGATGGGCGGCCCGATCCTTGCTTCGTCGTTGAAGCGCGCGTTGCTGAGAAAAGACCCCACCTTCAGCGAAGCGGATTACGGGTTCCGAGGATTCGGCGAGCTGGTCACCCATCTGGCCGGTCAGGGCGTGATCGCCTTGGCCGAAGGGCCTGCTCGTGGCGACCCCGAGGTGGGGTTCCCCGAAGAGGGTGGTGGCGATAAGGAGGCCTTCGACGTCCTCGTGGCGGTGGTCAGGGACGCCCAAAAGAAGGGGGGCCATCCCTACCTTTCAGGGTTGAAGAACCAGGTCCGCAAGCGACAGCCCGATTTCTCCGAGAAGAAGTTCGGTTACGGCGGGTTCCTCCAGTTCTGCAAGGCGGCCCAGACCCACGGCCTCGTCGCGCTCACCTGGGAAAACGAAGCCGGCGACTACCGGGTGGATCTCCCCGCCACCACTTGATGCTGCTGCTGAACAACGCCGAGCTTCGCCGGGCCCTCCCCATGAGCGAAGCGATCGATGCCATGCGAGAGGCGTTCGGCGACGACCGGGACACCCCGCCGCGTACCAAGCTGGCCGGTTCTCTGTTCATGCCGGGCCGGGTGGGCGCCCACACTGGCATCAAGGTCGTCTCGGTGGTCCCCGGATCGCCGGCCGGGATCGTGGTGGTCTTCGGTCCCGATGGCGCCGCTCTAGGGGCCGTGGACGGGCCGACCCTGACCGCCATCCGCACCGCCGCCGGCGCCGGCCTCGCCACTCGGTTCCTGGCCCGCCCCGACGCCCGGGTCATGGCGATGCTCGGAGCGGGCTCCATGGCCGCCGACCAGATCGCGGCGGTGAGGGAGGTTCGGAAGATCGAACGGGTGTTGGTGTGGAGTCGCCAATTCGAGAATGCCGCCCGGCTGGCGGCCGCAGTGGGCGCCACCCCGGTCGCCGATGCCAATGAGGCGGTGGCGACTGCCGACATCGTGAGCTGCGCCACTCCTTCTCGAGTTGCGCTCTTCAGCAATGAGATGGTGCGAGCCGGTACTCACATCAACGCGGTGGGCGCCTTCACTCCAAGCATGGTCGAGGTTCCCGCTGAGACCATCCGCCGTGCCTATATCGTGGTCGATGACATCACCGCCGCGGCCACGGAAGCCGGCGATTTGATCCAGGCCGATCGACCAGCCGTGGCCACGCTCGGGGACCTCTTGGCCGGTCGTAATCCGCCGATCGGAGAGGACGTCACCGTGTTCAAATCAGTCGGTATCGCCAGCCAGGACGTGGCCGCGGCGGTCAGGGCGCTGCAACAGGCGAGGCGACTGGGGCTGGGCTTGGACGTTTCTCTCGCCGCAGCTCCCACAAGGTGATGAGGGTCCCGACCGTCATCAACGCGACGACTATCCCCAAGACGTCGCGCAAGCCCTGTACCTGAGCCTGGGGGGGGGCATCCTGCGGAGCCACCTCCTGGTTGGCCGCCACCAGCACCCGTGATGCCCACAACGACCCAATCACGGCGATGCCGGTGAGCTGCCCGAGGATACGGGTCAGGCTGTTCAAGCCGCTCACCAGGCCCATTTGGTGGCGGGGGGCTGCCCCGAGCATCGCCGAGTTGTTGGGCGATTGGAAAATCCCCATTCCAATCCCGATCGGAAGAAAGGTCAGCGCGAAGCCAAGGGGGGTGGTGTCGACGTCCAGGGTGCGTGCCCACCAGTAGCCGATCACCAGCACGAGCATTCCCGCCAGCGTGATCGGCCTCACACCCAATCGATCTGACAGCGCACCGCTGATCGGCGCCACCGCCCCAATGCCGATGGGAGCAACCGCCAGCAGGAGGCCGGCCGTTTGGGTATCGACGCCCAGGACCCCCTCTAGGTAGAACGGCATCACGAAGAAGATCCCCACCCCGACGAAGGTGATGAACCCGGTGATCATGCTCACCGAGATCGCCGGGTTGCGGAGGAGCCGCAATTCGACCATCGGCTGGGGGACTCGAAGCTCAATGGCCGCAAAGGCGGTCAGAGCGACCAGGGCCAGGCCGAACAAGGCAAGGATGGGAGCCGAGGAGAAGCCGCGTTGCTGGCCGAGGGTCAAGGCCAAAGAGATGCTTCCCACACCGGCAGAGAGCGTGGCGGCACCGCCGAAATCGAAGCGCTGCCTTCCGGCCGGGGCGGTGGCAGGTACGTTCCTGATGGCGAGCACGGTGGCGACGATCCCGATCGGTACGTTGACGAAGAAGATCCATCGCCAGGACAGGTTCTCGATCAAGAGACCCCCCAGGGACGGCCCGGCCACGATGCCCACCGAGATGGTCGTGCCCATGAAGCCGAGCGCCTTGCCTCGTTCCCGAGGCGGGAATGCTTCGGTGAGAATCGCTGGTCCCAGCGAGAGGATCATGGCGGCGCCCACTGCTTGGAGAACCCGAAATCCGATCAGGAACCCGACCGCCGGAGACAATCCAACCAGGGTGCTGGAGGCCGTGAAAACGACGAAACCCGTCGTGTAGATGCGCTTCTTTCCGACCATATCGCCGAGTCGACCGATCAACAGAGTGATGGAGGCGAGGGTCAGCAGGTAAGCCAGCACCGCCCATTGGACTATCGGAAACGTGGTGTCGAGCTCTCGAACCAGGGTTGGAAGCGCGATGTTGAGGATGCTTCCGTCGATGGTGGCCAGCAAGAAACCCATTGCCACGGCGACGAGAACCCGCCACTTGTGAGGGAATTCGTCGCTCAGGTTCGCCATGCCGCCTCGATGGCGGACAGCAAGCGTTGAGAGGAAGCGGCGATTTCGTCCACCGCCTGTTGAAAGGCCGCGAGATGGCGCGGCGATGGATCGCGAAAACCGGAGATCTTGCGAACGAACTGGACGGCGGCCGCTCGGACCTCCTCCCGGGGAGCCGGTGAACTGCCTTCTCTGAGCACTGTGATGGAACGACACATGGCCAGCACGCTAATGGCCCC
>CAYUKI010000028.1:0-13386 GCA_964445235.1 uncultured Acidimicrobiia bacterium
CTGTGCGTGCAGGGCGCGACGCTCGAGGACGGCGACTACGACCACGACGAGTTCGCCACCCAGTTCATCAGATTCTTCCCCGACCGGGTTCAGGTGCATCCTGGGGGCACCGTCGTGTTCAAACAGGACTGGACCGGCGAGGCCCACACGGTCACGTTCGGAACCGAGGTGAACGAGGCGCTCTCCGTCACCATGCCCCTGATCGAACAATGGGGCGACGTGCCCGAAGACGAGATCCCGCCCGGGGTGTTGGAGGCCTACTTGGCGGCCGAATGCTCGTTGCTGGTCCTGTATGGATGTGAGGAGCAGCCTACGGAGGAACAACCAACCTCCGAACAGCCCCCGGCCTCGGAGGCCACCGCGGAGGAGGAGACCGACGAGATCAACCAAACCATCGCCCAGCCGTGCCTTATCGAAGAGGGGCCGATACCCGATGACGGTTTGCCGTGCCCGAACCAGCAGCTGGGACCCTTCGACGGAACCGAGGCCTACTACAACAGCGGGTTCCTCGGCTTTGAGGCCGAAACAGCAAACGTATTCGAGCTGCAGTTGTCCGATTCCATCCAACCGGGGGAGTACAACTTCTTCTGCTCAGTGCACGGATCTTTCCAAAGCGGAACGATGGAAGTAGTAGCTTCCGACCAGCCCATCCTTTCCACGGATGAGGTCAACATCCAAACCCGTCAGCAGCTCAACGAGATGGTTGAGCCCTTCCGCGCTGTGTATGAAAGGGCCAAGAAGGGCAACTTTGTTTATGCCGGTGAGTCCTATACCGGCAACTTCAGCGGGCTCGTGGACGAAGGGGTCGAAGGTATGCTGAACGAGTTCATACCCAAAACCCTCGCGGTCAAGGTGGAAGCGCCGGTCACCTGGCTGATGTTCGGATACCACTCGATCAGCTTCGATGTGCCCGAGTACTTCCCCATCTACGAGCGCGGCGAGGACGGGACCGTTCGGGCCAATGAGGGGGTGTATCTCGCAGCCGGTGGTGCGCCGGAGGTGCCCGAGTCGGTGAGTACCGAGCCCATCGTGGTCGACGGTGGGACCTACGACGGTTTGGCTTTTTGGTCGTCAGGAGTGTTGGGGAGCGAGGCCTACGTCGAGTACACGTTGCGGTTCTCGACTCCAGGCACTTATCGGGTGGCCTGCCTCATCCATCCTCGCATGGTGGGAACCGTCGTAGTGACGGGTTGAGACGCATGTTCGAGAGGCCGCGTCGCGCCTCGGGCGCCGACCTCGCCTTCGCGATCGCGTTCGGCCTTTACGCACTCGGAGGTCTACTCGTCCTCGGACAGGGGCTGCTTGCGGTCGGCGCCTCCCTCTCGGGAGATCTGCACGAGTTACTACATGTCCAAGGACTGGGAACAGGGCTGCTCGATCGGGTGGCACTGCGCGCAGCCGATGCCGCCCATTCGGTCCCGTCGGGACCGCAGGTCGTTCTCGACTACCTGTTCAGCGCCGTCCACCTGGGCATAGCCGCGGTCTTGCTCAAGCTCCGGCCTCGAGATTGGACCGCCCGGTTGCTCGCCACCGCGCTGGTAGGTGCGGCCGGCGTTTTCAATCTGACCTCTCAGGCGGCATTGGAGCAGCTGACCTTCACTCCGCTGGAAACGTTGGGGCAGGTGGGTGCACACGCGTTGGCCGGCCTCGCTTACGTCTACGCCCTCCTGCTCTTTCCCGATGGGCGCCCTGTCCCCCGCTGGCGCCCGGCGGCCCTCATCCCGCTCTACCTCACCGCCACCCTTGTGGCCGTGTTTCTTTCCATCCGGCTGGAGGGGCCGGCACGGCCAGCCACTCTGCTCTTGTTTTTCGGTCTACTCGTCCCGGCAGCCGGCGCGGCGGCCCAGGCCTACCGTATTCGCAATACTGAAAACGCCACCAGTCAGGCCCAGGCCCGGCTCCTTTTCTGGGCTTTGCTCCCTTCGGTCGGTCTCGGGATCGTGTTTCTCGTCCGCCACGGGCTGTCGCCCGCCACCAACGTGCTTGTCGGCCGGCGTCTTCCGGAGCCGCCTGTTGCGCTCTATCGCATTTTCCAGCCGGCCTTCGCGCTCATCCCGCTGGCGCTCTCAGCCGGCATCCTCCGCTACCGGCTGTGGGATATCGAGCGGCTTCTCAACCGCACGACCGTGTACGCCGTCGCCACTGGCCTGCTGGGTGGTTTCTATGCCGGCTTTGTTGTGGTGGCACAGCTCGTACTCGGCTCGGTGGCTGCATCGCCCCTGATCGATTCGAAGCCGGCTGTCGCTGTGACCACGGTCGTTTTCCTGACAGCCTTTCGTCCGGTGCGGGATCAGGTCCAAAAGGTCATCGACAAGCGGTTCAACCGCCGTCGCTATGACGCCCAGGTGACCATGGAAAAATTCGCAGAGGGCTTGCGCGACGAGATGGATTTGGCCGGCATCATTGGGCGGCTTGACATTGTGTTGAAAGAGGTGATTCAGCCACGCCACGTCTCGGTGTGGCTGCGAGACGTTCGCGGCCCTGGGGGGCGCAGCAGGCTCGCTTAACCCCCCCCCAAACCCGTTCTGGCGCGCCAAGTCCGACCTAGGTCGTTGTTGGCGCGCCAGAACGGGTTTGGGGGGGGGTTCCTGGCAGGGGGGGGTTTGGCAGCGGAGGGTTTGGGCGGGTGTTAGGAGGCCACGTTCACACGACTGTCGGTCCCCTACGAGCGGACGGTCACCCCGTCGGCGAGCAAGAACACGGACAAGGCCACGACCGCCGCCACCAGTGCCAGCAGACCGAACGAGAACCGCCGGTCGACCTGATACTCGGGCCCTCGCACCGAGGTTGTACCGGCAGCGCCAAGCAGCAGCACCACCGCCGCCGGGGCCATCCACATGACCGGGAGTCCCGCGACCTCAGGCAGGTCACTGCCCCGGAGGTAAAGGAGACCCACGGCGGAGCCGACAAGGGCTGGGATCGTCGCGGCGAACACCATGAACGAAACGCGCCGTTGGCGGGTGTCGATCCGGCGATGGTGAGGGGCGAAGGTGAGGAAGGCGGGTGCGCCGGCCAACCCGAGGAGGACCACCACAATGACCGCCCCCACCCCCGGTAGCCAGCGGATCCAACCGCTGGTAGTGATCAAACCGGAGGTGGCCAGCGAAACAGCGGAGAGTTGGGCGCACTGGATGATGCCCCAAAGCGCCGCCAGCTTCGATGGACTGTGGGGTTGGCCTGCTGAGTAGACGGCGAGAATGAACAATCCGACAACCAGGGGCCCGGCCAGCGCCCCAAGTTCGGAGTAGGCGGGGAGAGGAAGCGTTACATCGACCCGATTGTGAAACAGGGTGGCCTCACGTCCATCGAGCAGGGCGGCCAGGGCTTGTCCGATGTTGCTGGCCACAACTGCCCAGAAGACACCGAGGCCGGCAGCTAGCGACGAATTGACGCACAACCAGAGCATCGACCTCCGGGTATTCGGCAGGCGAGGCGTCTGGTCGAGACGGCCGCTGTCACGGCCGCTGTCACGGCGGGTCATGGCACCACGTTACGCGGCGAGTGGAGTCCGAGCCAGATCGAGAACGGCCGCCGCCAGCGGCAGGAGCAGGTAGACCCGGGCGGCCGGGGTCGATTTTGGCTTTCCAGGGTGCGTAATAGGCTGATTGGAGTCATGTCCGAGTACCGGCCTCCAGTCGACGACATGCTGTTCGTTCTCGATCGGCTGGTACCAACCGCGGACCTGCTCGCTCTTCCACCCTTCGCCCATCTGGATCGCGACACGTTGGCCGGGGTGCTGGAAGAAGCTGGACGGCTCTTCTCCGAGACAATCGCTCCCCTCAACCAGCCGGGCGATCGGCAGGGAAGCCGGCTTCAACCAGACGGCGTCGTCACCCCCGACGGTTTCGCCGACGCCTACCACCAGTTCGTGAAGGCCGGTTGGGGGGGGGCGCACCTGCCAGTGGATTGGGGCGGGGGTGGGCTCCCCTACGTCATGGGGATGGCGCTCCAGGAGATGCTCTCGAGCGCCAACATGGCGTTCTCGCTCTGCCCCATGCTCACCCAGGCGGCGGTGGAATCGCTTCTAAATTTCGGATCCGAGGAACAAAAGGCAACCTACCTCGAGAAACTGGTGACCGGAGTGTGGGCCGGAACCATGAACCTAAGCGAACCGCAGGCCGGGTCCGATCTCGGCGCCATTCGGACCCGGGCCGTCCGTCAGCCGGACGGCACCTATCGGATCTTCGGCAACAAGATCTTCATCACCTGGGGCGATCATGACATGGCCGAGAACATCGTCCACCTGGTGCTGGCCCGCACCGACGACGCCGCCCCCGGTACCAAGGGCATTTCCATGTTCCTGGTGCCCAAATACGTTCCCGGTGCCGGCGGCGGCATCGGTCATCGCAACGACGTGACGGTGGTGTCGATCGAACACAAGCTGGGCATCCACGCAAGTCCGACATGCGTCCTGTCATTCGGCGACAACGACGGGGCGGTCGGTTACATCCTTGGCGAGGAGCAGCAGGGCATGCGCTACATGTTCGCGATGATGAACACGGCCCGCCTGGGGGTGGCCGTGGAGGGCGTTGCCCTGACCGAGCGGTCTTATCAGCAGGCCCTCCGCTTCGCAACCGAACGCCGGCAAGGGAGAGCTCCGGGCAGTAGTGAGGCGACGTCAAGAATCATCGAGCACCCCGACGTGCGTCGGATGCTTTTGACAATGAAGTCGCACATCGACGCCATGAGAGGTCTGCTCTATAGAGCGGCGTATCACGTCGATATGTCGCGCCATCACCCCGACGAGGCCGAACGTCAAAGGCACCAGGAGCGTGTGGCGCTGCTCACTCCGATCGCCAAGGCATGGTGCACCGACCTGGGCGTGGAGATGACCTCGGTGGCGATCCAGATCCACGGCGGCATGGGCTTTGTGGAGGAGACCGGAGTGGCTCAGCACTATCGCGATGCCCGCATCGCTCCCATCTACGAGGGAACCAACGGCATCCAGGCCGTCGATCTGGTCACTCGCAAGCTCCCCTTGCGGGGGGGGGAAACGGTCGCCGAGGCGCTCAAAGAGGTCGAACAGGCTTCCGCCCGTCTGGCGAGCCTCGACCCCGGCCTGGCCGAAAACATGAGAGCTGCCCTCGGCGCTGTTCGCCGCTCTGTCTCATACATGTTGGAGGCGTTGCCCGAACGGCCCCGGGACGCCCTGGCTGGCGCTGGTCCCTTCTTGCGCCAGATCGCCATGCTCCTCGCCGCCGGTGCGATGGCCGACGAAGTGCTCGCTGCCGAGGATTCGCCCGAACGCGCAACCATCGCTCGATTCTTCCTGAGCCAAGTGCTGCCCCAGTCGGCGGCCCTCGAGCCCGCCGTCACCGCCGGCGACGCCGCCCTGGTCATCATCTGACCGCCCCCACCACCGCCCCTCGTATCTCGGTGGGCAAGAGGATCGGGCGGGAACCGGAGATCGAGCGAACGTCTTTGATGGTGAAAGGACTCCCATGAAAAGACTCCTCGCGACGTGGCTGTTTCTCCTGCTGACTCTGGTGGCCTGTTCCTCGGATAGCAGTGGGCCGGGAAGCGGCGGACGCGTCGATCCGGGTCAGGCCGTCACCGTGAAAGAAGCCCTCGCCCTTGCCGAAGGCGCAGTGCTGGTACGAGGGTACGTCTTCGAGGTGGGTGGGGTCGCGGAGGTGTGTGACGCCATCGCCGAATCCTTCCCACCCCAATGCGGCGGGGCTCGTCTTCGGGTTGAGGGCCTCGACCTCGCCTCCCTCGGCCAGGTCGAGGAGGCCGAAGGTGTTCGCTGGACCGCCGAACCGGCCCTCGTCTCCGGAAACCTGGCCGGCGGGGTGCTCCAAGTCCCCACCGGCTCGACCCCCTAGCCGTTTTGAACCCTGGACCGGCGGTCGTATGGCCCAAGGGGTGGCGCGGATTGTCGAAAGTTCGGGCCGAGGCCCGAACTTTCGACCGTAAGGCCCAAGGGGTGGCGCGTACGACCGCCGGTTCGCAGCACCAGCCGACATCTTGCTGATCGGGGGTGTAGTTTTCCTCGTCATGGATGATGTCACCATTCCGCTGCCGCCACCCCCGCCTCCCCCTCCACCGACTGAGCGGCCGTTGCTGCGAAGAAGCAAGGCCAATCGCGTCATCGCCGGACTCGCGTCCGGTGTCGCCCGCTACATCAACGTCGATCCGGTGCTCGTCCGCATCGGCTTTGTCGTGCTGGCGTTGGGGGGCGGAAGCGGCGTGCTCCTCTACATCATCGGGTGGATCGCCATACCGGAAGAAAAGGAGGGCGACACCCTCGGCCCGGCTACCGACGCCTCCGGTCGAGCCCGGCCACTCATCGGCGGTCTGGTGATCGTGGTGGGCACGATCCTCCTTCTCAACCAGGTCCTGCCTTCGCTGTCGCGCTACTTCTGGCCGGTGGTGGTGATCGCAGTGGGCCTAGTGGTATTGCTCGGGGCCCGCAAGTGACCGAGCCAAGGTCGGCACGTGGTCGAATCCTCGCCGCCCTGCTGGTGGTGGCGGTGGGAGTGGGGTGGTTTATCGACCAAGCCGGTTGGGCGGAGGTCCCCTGGGCCGCTCTCCTCCCGGCCGCCCTCATCTTCGTGGGCCTCGCCATCCTCAGCCAGCCGACCACCCGTCCCGAACCGTGGCTGGTCGTCGCCGGGTCCGTGCTCGTCCTCACCCTCACCTGGCTGACTCCTTTTACATCGATCGTTTCCTTCGCCCCTTTCAACGCCGGACTGGGCGACAGGGTCGAGACGCCCACCTCGGTCGATCAGCTACGAGACTACGATCTCGGCGCCGGCGACCTTACGGTCGACCTCACCCGTCTCGATCTTCCCGCCGGAGTGACCGAGCTGACCGTTCGGCTCGGAGCCGGCGACTTGACCATCGTGGTGCCCCGGGAAACCGAAGTGGAGATCGAAGCCAGCGTCGGGATCGGTGAGATGAACGTGCTGGGCGAGCAACACGACGGTCTCGGCCTCAATCTGGACGAGACCTTTCCCGGTGGCGGAGCCGGTAGCCTCAAGCTGCATGTATCGGTCGGGGTTGGCCAACTGGAGGTGCGAAGATGAACGGAGGCCGCCTCCACACCGGTGCCCTCATCAGTGGTCTTCTCTTCACCGTGCTCGGTACGGTCTTTCTGCTCGACCGGCTCGAAGTGATCGAGGTGCGCGTCGGTTACGTCTGGCCCACGCTGCTCATCGTGATTGGAGTCGCCATCCTCCTCGGCGGTAGACGGGGATCGACCGCTGCTCGGCCGTCTAATGTGGAACCTCCACGGGAGCTCGGCCCACCGAGCTGAGAGGGAGACTGAGGTCTCCGACCGTCGAACCTGATCCGGGTAATACCGGCGAAGGGAGGTCCTGCCGATGGCTCCCCAGGAAAAGGAGACACCGGTGCGACGCGTTTGGCCTTCCCTATTTCTCCTAGTCGCGGGCTGCCTGCCCGAAGGCAGCGTCGTCCCTCCTCCGCCCGCGGAGACCATCACGCTCCTCAGCCACGACTCCTTCGTCGGTGCGGTCACAGATGACACCTTCGCCCCCTTCGCTGGGGAGACCGGCGTCAGCGTCAAGGTGCTGGCGGGCGGCGACGCCGGAGCGATGTTGAACCAGGCGATCCTCACCAAGGACAACCCGATCGCCGACGTCCTGTTCGGAGTCGACGACACGTTCCTCGGCCGCGCCCTCGACGAAGAGCTGTTTCTAGATTTCGTACCTGAGCGAGCAACGAGCCTCGACCCTCGTCTGCCCGTGCCCGCAGGCGCCATCCCCATCGACTACGGCGACGTTTGCCTCAACTACGACAAGTCCGCCTTCGACCAGTCGTTGCCACCGCCGGCGACCCTGGAAACTCTCATCGACCCCGCCTATCGCGGCATGCTGGTGGTGGAGAACCCGGCCACCTCGTCACCGGGTCTCGCCTTTCTCCTCGCCACGATCGACCGTTTCGGAGAACCTGGATGGAAGGACTATTGGACCGGGCTGGTCGCCAACGATGTCGAGGTGACGGCCGGTTGGGACCAGGCCTACTACGGCTCCTTCTCGGGCGGTGCCGGGGAAGGTGACCGACCGCTGGTCGTGTCATACGCATCGTCGCCACCCGCCGAGGTCATCTTCTCCGACCCCCGGCTAGCCGACGCGCCGACGGGGGTGATCACCGACGGGTGTTACCGGCAGGTGGAGTTCGCCGGAGTGCTGATGGGTACGAAGTACCCGCTGGAGGCGGGCAGGCTGATCGATTTCATGCTGTCTCCGGCATTTCAGTCAACAATCCCGTCGACCTGGTTCGTCTACCCGGCGGTGACCAACGTCACCCTCCCAGCTGAGTTCGTCGAGTTCTCGGAAACCCCATCCGCTCCGATCACCATGGACCCCGGCTTGATCGAAGAGAACCGCAATCGCTGGATCGAAGAGTGGACCGCCGTCGTCTTGCCCTAGGTCGAGCCAAGCTAGGGCGCGCTGTCCTGGGGCGTGCTGTGCTGACGGTCCTACCCCTGGCGTTCCTCGCCTATTTCTTCGTTTATCCGGTGGGAAGAATCCTGCTCTTGTCGGCGGGGGGGGGGTGGGGAAACCTCAACACGCCCCGTCTCGCCGGCACGGTTTGGTTCACCTTCTGGCAGGCGTCGGTGTCCACGGTGGCCACCCTTCTCCTCGCCATGCCCCTCACCTGGGCTCTTTCACGGGTGAGCCTACCCGGGAGACGGACATTCACCGCTCTCGTCACCGTGCCGTTCGTGCTGCCGACCGTGGTGGTGGGATCGGCCTTCGTGGCGCTCGGTTGGACCGGGTCGGTCTGGGCGATACTCGCTGCTCATATTTTCTACAACGTGGCGGTGGTGGTGCGACTAGTGGGAGGCGTGTGGGGCCGACTCGACCCGACCATCTGGGAGGCATCGGCGGTGTTGGGCGCCCGGCCCGCACGACGCTTTTGGAACGTGACGCTCCCCCTCTTGCGCCCAGCCTTGGCAGCGGCCGCCGCCATCGTGTTCGTCTTTTCCTTCACGTCCTTCGGAGTGGTGTTGATCCTGGGCCAACTCCGCTATCGAACGCTAGAGGTGGCCATCTACGAAGCCGCCACTTCGTTGCTCCAACTGGCCTGCGTGGCGGTGCTGCTGGCGACGGCTGGAAGGCTCTCGAACCGACTCGCTCCGCCTCGGCTCACTACCTCGCTGGCCTCTCCTCGGAGGAGCCGCCGGACCGCGGGGATCGTGGTAGCGGTGAGCTTTGGATTGCTGGCCGTGCCACTGCTGGCGCTGGCGAGAAGGTCGGTCGGCGGGTTCTCCGCCCTCGCCACCCAGCCCACCGGCCTGGGCAGCCCGTTGGCCGCCGTCGCCAACTCTTTGCGGACGGCGGCCTTGGCGGCGTTATTGGCGACGCTGGTCGGACTTCCGCTCGCCCGGATGGGGGCGGGCCGGCGGTGGGGCCGGGCCATCGACCTCCTGGTCATGCTGCCCCTCGGGACCTCGGCAGTGACCGTCGGACTCGGCTTCCTGGTGGCACTGGGCGAACCGGTCGACCTCCGCACCAGTCCGCTGCTCATCCCCATCGCCCACTCGCTCGTGGCGGTGCCCTTCGTGGTCCGGGCCACCGGCCCTCTGCTTTCAGCCATCCGACCGGCGATCCGGGAAGCAGCGGCGGTCCTGGGGGCTAACCGGCAACAGGTCTGGACCACCATCGAGCGGCCGATCGTCGCCCGCGCCGCTGCGTTGGGGGGGGGCATGGCTGCCGCGGTCTCCCTGGGTGAGTTCGGAGCCTCAGCCTTCATCGTCCGCCCGGAGTCGACCACTCTGCCGGTATTGATCGCCCGCCTCCTCGCCCGGCCGGGGGCCGTCAACTTTTCGGCAGCGATGGCCTTGGCAGTGGTGCTGATGGGGGTGACCGGTCTGCTGGTCCTGGCAGTGGACCGCCTCGGGGAGCCGCGCTGGTGAGCCTCACCGTTCGTGACGCCCGCGTTCGCCTGGACGGAACCGCCGCGCTGGATGGAGCCGAGCTCACGGTGGCGTCTGGCGAGGTCGTCGCGCTACTGGGACCGAGCGGAAGCGGTAAGTCGACCCTCCTGCGGGCGATCGCCGGACTACTAGCCCTCGACGCCGGATCCGTCTGGTGGGGGGGGGAGGACCTTACCTCGATCCCTGCTCATCAACGACGATTCGGGCTCATGTTCCAGGACTACGCCCTCTTTCCCCACCTCAGCGTCGCCGGCAACGTTGGCTACGGACTACGCATGGAAGGGAACGAGGCCTCCGCCATCAAACGACGAGTCGCCGAGGCGTTGTCTTGGGTTGGATTGGATGGGCAGGGGAATCGGCGCATCGACACCTTGTCGGGTGGTGAACAGCAGCGGGTGGCACTGGCCAGAACCTTGGTGCCCTCTCCGCGGCTGGTGATGCTCGACGAACCGCTCGGAGCCCTCGACCGCCAGATCAGAGGGAGGCTCATGAGCGAGATCCGGCAGTTGCTCGAGGAACGCCGGGCCACTGCTTTGTACGTGACCCATGACCTCGAGGAGGCCGTCGCGGTGGGGCAGCGGTTGGCGCTGATGAGATCGGGCAAGATCGTTCAGACCGGAACTCTCGATCAACTCCGGAGCGAACCAGCCGATCTCTGGGTCGAGGCATTCCTCCGATGAGGCCGACAGCCATTGCACTTCTTCTCGTGGCAGCCTGTTCGAACGAGCAGGCCGTGATCTCGGTCGCCCCGACGGTGCCGGCCAGCACCACCACCGCCCCACCCGCCGAGGTCCTATTCGAGATGCAAGGGTGTCGGAACCCTCCCGTCACCTTCACGATCGTCTGCGAGACCCACGACGTTCTCACCACCCAGTTCCGCCGGCCGTTGACGCCCGACGTACTGGCAGCGGCCGCCGTCGCCGGGGTCCGTGCTTATGACGGTGACCCGGCAACGGAGAGCGTCGAGAGCTTCGTCTGCGCCATACCAGCTCTGGAATACGACGACTTCTGCGTGACCGTCGCGGCCCGAGCCACCGACGGTCCATACGAGCTCGCCGATCTGACCGAGGCGGCGGTCGCCGCAATGGCCGAAGCTGCCGGCGACCCCTATACCTGGTATCTGCCACCAGACGTCGTCCGGGCGGCAGGCGAGTCCGGCTACATCGACGGCGTTGGCTTCCTCTTCGATGTGAAGAACTCGGTGGGCAGCAGGTGCCGGCGCGTCGAAGGTCCCTGCCGGACGGTGGTGGTGGCCGTGTCCCCCGACAGCCCAGCATCACGCGCCGGTCTTGCTCCCGATGACGTGGTCACCGCCGCCGACGGTGTCTCTGTGGATGGTCTGTCGCCCAAGGACCTCGTGGACGTCTTCTACGGACCGCCCGGTACAGAGATGTCGCTCGACATCGATCGGGGAGACCAAGACCTGATCGTGACGATTGTGCGGACGGAGGTTGCGGATCCGCTCGTGTATGGAGAGTTGGTGGGTCAGACCGGTTATCTGCGCCTACCCGACTTCTCCCTCGAAAACGTCGTGTTGCTTCACTACCAACTGGAGGCCCTGCTGAACGCCGGCGCCCGACGCCTCGTACTCGACCTGCGCGACAACCCGGGTGGGTTGATCGCCGCCACCGTGGTGGTGGCGAGTGAATTCCTCTCCGGGGGTCTTGTAGTGGTGACCGACGGCCCCGAGGGCATCACCGAGTACCACGTCGAGGAGGGTGGTCTGGCCACTTCGGGTGTTCCGCTGACCGTCCTCGTCAACGAAGGCAGCGCTTCGGCCTCCGAAGTCCTGGCCGGTCTGCTCCAGGAGCGAGGGCGCGCTCGTCTGGTGGGGGCCACGACGTTTGGGAAGGGCAGCGTCCAGATACCGGTGCGCCTTCGCAACCAGGGCATCCTGCGGGTCACAATCGCCGATTGGAGCACCCCGCAGGGGACCGACGTGGGGGGCGTGGGGGTCGTGCCCGACGTTGCGCTGGACCTACCCCGAGGGCTGCCGGTCGCTGAGTTGGTGGCTCTGGCTGAGGCGGCCTGACGGTGACGAGAGCAGCGGTCTGGCTGGCTCGCGAGCACCGTGGGCCGGCGAACCGGCTGAATGGGGCCAGGCTGACTCACTACCCTCCGGCGGGTGCGCGCCTGGCTGCTCGATGACACCAACGGGCCCTCCTCCTATCGGTTGGGAGAGGTGCCAACGCCAGAACCAGGAACAGGCGAGGCCCGGGTGCGAGTGGTCACCGCCGGGCTCAATCATCTCGACATCTGGGTATCGCTGGGGTTGCCCAAACCACGTCAGTTCCCCCACATCCCCGGGGCCGACGCCGCCGGGGTGATCGACGCCATCGGCTCCGGGGTGAGCGGGTGGAGTGTTGGTGACGAGGTCATCGTCGACCCCTCCATTTCGTGTGGCGAGTGCGATGCCTGCCGGCGGGGAGAGACGGTCTTTTGCCGGAGCTACGGAATCTTGGGAGAACATCTTCCCGGCACCTTGGCCGACTGCGTCGTGGTGCCCGTGCGGAACCTCCGCCGCAAACCGAGTGCCCTGTCTTGGGAGTCGGCGGGTTGTTTCGGCATGGCCACCGGCACCGCCTATCGGATGCTCAACAAGACCCGACTCCGGGCGGGCGACGTGCTTCTCGTCGTCGGTGTGGGGGGGGGCGTTTCGAGTCTGGCGGCCCTGATCGGGAAGGCGATGCGGGCGACGGTCTATGTGACGTCACGCTCCCCGGCCAAGCTCGCCTGGGCGGCCGGACACGGTTGGACCGGTTTCGACTCGGCGGGTGAGTTCTCCAAACAGCTCAAGGCGGCGGCCGGCCGGGGAGCCGATGTAGTGGTCGACAATGCCGGCGCTGCCACCTGGCAACAGTCGCTTCGTTCACTTGAGGCAGGCGGCCGCCTGGCGATTTGTGGTGGGACCGCCGGCGGGAAGGTCGAACTCAGCCTGCCCTATCTGTTCTTCAAACAAATCGAGATCGTGGGTTCAACCATGTACACCGCCGCCGAGTTCGGCCGGGCGTTGCACCTGGTGGAGACCGGCGACGTGCCGGTTCCCATCGACTCGGTCCACTCCTTCGAGGATCTGCCGACCGCCCTTGCCCGCCTGGAGAGCGGCGATCAGATCGGCAAGGTCGTCATCCGACGTTGACTCAGGTGTCGCAGATCGGAAGACTCCCGGCGTAAGGCAGCGGACCGCTGACCGAGGTCGCACAGAACTGCACAACGGCCGCCCCGGCTGGAAGCCGGCCGGAGGCAATCACCACCACCCCGGTGCTCCCGGTGACTCCACTCCGGATCCGGGTTCCCGGGCTGGTTCCACCCCACGACCAGGTGCCAGTGACCGTGGCGCCGGAGACCGGGCTGCCGCCTGAGGACCTCACCGTGACGGTGGCGTTCCACCGCCGGTTACCGGCGGGGCTCACCACCACCGACTGGATCGACATCGTCACCACCGGTGCGGTGACGGTCACCGATTGGCTCGCACTGCCGGT
>CAYUKI010000029.1:0-12901 GCA_964445235.1 uncultured Acidimicrobiia bacterium
GCTCGGCGATCGCGTCGTGGTGAGGCCTAAGGACGAGGACGTGCGTACGCCCTCCGGCCTGGTCATTCCCGACACCGCCAAAGAGAAGCCGCAGGTTGGGGATGTGCTGGCCGCGGGGCCCGGCGCTCTCGACGACAACGGCAAGAGAATCCCCATGGACGTCAAGGAGGGCGACAAAGTCCTCTACTCGAAGTTCGCCGGCACCGAGTTCAAGATGGATGGCGTCGAGTATCTCGTCCTGTCCACTCGTGACCTGCTGGCCATCGTCAAGTAACTGAAGGAGATACCTGAATGGCTGCAAAGGAACTGCGTTTTGACGAGGACGCTCGTCGTAGTCTGGAGGCGGGCGTCAACAAGCTCGCCGACGTCGTCAAGGTCACGCTGGGGCCCGGAGGCCGCAACGTGGTGTTGGAGAAGAAGTGGGGCTCGCCCACCATCACCAATGACGGGGTGACCATCGCCAAAGAGATCGAGCTCGACGATCCATGGGAGAACATGGGTGCTCAGCTCGCCAAGGAAGTGGCCACCAAGACCAACGATATCGCCGGAGACGGGACTACCACCGCCACGGTGCTCGCCCAGGCGATGGTCCGCGAGGGGCTTCGCAATGTGGCCGCCGGCGCCAACCCGATGGATCTGAAGAGAGGCATCGAGCAGGCGGTCGACCGGGTGACCGAGTTCATCGGCACCATGGCGAAGGACATCGAGACCTCCGACGAGATCGCCCACGTGGCGGCGATTTCCGCCGGCGACATGGCTATCGGCAAGAAGATCGCCGAGGCCATGGACAAGGTCGGCAAGGACGGGGTCATCACCGTCGAAGAGGGCCAAACCTTTGGGATCGAGCTCGAGTACACCGAGGGGATGCAGTTCGACAAGGGCTACAACTCTCCGTACTTCATCACCGACCCCGAGCGTCAGGAGGCGGTCCTCCAGGACCCCTACATTCTGATCGCCAACCAGAAGATCTCATCGGTCAACGATCTGCTGCCCGTGCTGGAGAAGGTCATGCAGGCCGGCAAGGGTGTCCTGGTGATCGCCGAGGATGTCGAGGGCGAGGCTCTCGCGACCCTGGTCGTCAACAAGATCCGGGGCACGTTCCGCTCGGTGGCCGTCAAGGCTCCCGGTTTCGGGGAGCGTCGCAAGGCGATGCTTCAAGACATCGCCATCCTCGCTGGCGGCACGGTGATCTCTGAGGAGGTCGGGCTGAAACTCGAGTCGGTCACTATCGACATGCTCGGTAAGGCCCGCAAGGTGATCATCACCAAGGACAACACCACCATCATCGACGGTTCGGGTTCCGAGGCCGACGTGAAGGCGCGCATCAAGCAGATCGAGAAGGAGATCGAGAACACCGACTCCGACTGGGATAAGGAGAAGCTCCAGGAGCGTCTGGCCAAGCTGTCCGGTGGCGTGGTGGTCATCAAGGTAGGGGCGGCCACGGAGGTGGAGCTGAAGGAGAAGAAGCATCGGATCGAGGATGCCGTCTCCGCGACCCGCGCCGCGGTGGAGGAAGGCATCGTCCCCGGTGGCGGGGTTGCTCTGCTCCGTGCCCAGGGGGCCGTGGACAAGCTCCGCGGTGGCACCGACGACGAAAAGACGGGCCGCTTGATCGTTCGCCGGGCGCTCGAAGAGCCCATTCGCCAGATCGCCGTCAACGCCGGCGCTGAGGGTGGCGTCGTGGTCGACCGGGTGCGGACGGAAGGTGGCAACTTTGGCTACAACGCCGCCAAGCTCCAGTTCGAGGACCTGATGGCGTCGGGGATCATCGATCCGGCCAAGGTGACTCGGTCGACGCTGCAGAACGCAGCTTCGATCGCTGCTCTGCTGCTCACCACCGAGGCACTGATCGCCGAGCGGAAGGAAGACAAGCCGGCTGCCGGCGGCCACGGCCACGGTGGCGGCGGCGGCGACATGGACTTCTAAGCCCATTTCATCAGATTGGAGAAGGGCCCCCCGGCGGGGCCCTTCTCTTTGGCTTCTGTGCGGATCTTCCATGAGAAAACCACCAGGAGTCTGCACAGAAGGGTTCTTAGCTCGGAGCTAGCCTCGGCGCGGTGACGGTGGTTACTTCGAGTGGCTGGGTGGGCCGAGCGATGCCGCGCCGCGAGGACGTCGATCTCCTCAGCGGTAGGGCCCGGTACATCGCAGATCTCACTCGACCGGGCATGTTGCACGCCGTCTTTCTCCGTAGCCCGGTGCCACACGCCCGCGTCGACGCCGTCGATAGCGCCCCAGCTCTCGCCATGCCGGGGGTGCGGGCCGTGTTGACCGGCCGCGACATCGCTCATCTCGTCAAGCCACAACCCACGCCCCATCGAGTCTGGGGTCAGCGGGAAACCCCCTATTTCGCCTTGGCGATCGACCGGGTTCGCTATGTTGGCGAGGCGGTGGCGATCGTCGTGGCGGACACGCCCTATCTCGCCGAGGACGCCCGGGAGTTGATCGAGGTGGAATGGGGCGTTCTGCCAGCTGTCGCCGACGTGATGAGTTCGCGAGCGGCCGGAGCGGAGCGGCTTTACGACCATCTCCCAGACAACATCGCCGGTGTTTTCGACACCGAAATGGGGGACGTTGACCGCGCTTTTGAGGAGGCCGACGTGGTGGTTCGGCGGCGGTTCGAGATCCCCCGTGTTTTCGGATGTCCGCTCGAGGGCCGGGGGGTTTTAGCCGAATGGGACGTCTTCGGTGGCGGGCTGACCGTGTGGAGCACGACACAGTCCCTTCACGTTGCCCGCGATTGCCTGGCGGAAACACTTGGAGTTCCCGAACACAAGGTCCGGGTCATCGTTCCGGCCTTGGGTGGTGGGTTTGGCGCCAAGTTCCACTTCTATCCCGAGGAGGTGGCGGTGTCGCTGGCGTCGCAGGCCACCGGCCGGCCGGTGCGGTGGATCGAGGACCGCCGGGAGTCATTTGTCGCCACCGTTCACGCCCGCCAAGAGATCATCGAAGCGGAAATGGCTGCGACCGCCGACGGCACCATCACCGCTGTGAGGGCCAACATCATCGGGGATATGGGTGCCGCCTTACACACGATGGCTTACGGCCCGGTGTGGTTGACGGCCGTGATGATGACCAACGCCTATGCGATAGCCAATGCCAGGGTCCACCTAGAGGCCGTTCTCACCAACAAGACTCCCTTTGGGTCCTACCGCGGTTGGGGACAACCGCAAGCCAACTTCGCAGTCGAACGCCTGGTGGATGCGGTCGCCGCCCGCCTTGGCATGGAGCCGAGTGCGCTTCGTCGGCGCAACCTGATACCCCCCGAGAGGTTTCCGTATCAGGGTCTCCACCACGTTTTCGACAGCGGCCGGTATGTCGACGCCCTCGACCGAGCACTGGAGATGGCAGATCTGGAGTATTGGCGAAACCGACAACGAGAATTGTGGAACGACGGGCGGTACGTAGGAATCGGGGTGTCCTTCTATGTCGAGAACACCGCGCTGGGACCGTCGCGACTTCTGAACGCCGGAGGAGTCGAGCAGGGCGGATATGACATCGCCCGGCTTCGCGTCGAGCCGAGCGGAGACATCACACTGTTCACCGGCCTTTGCGACATGGGGCAAGGGATCACCAATGCACTTGCCCAAATCATTGCCGATGAGTTGGGGGTCGACCCCGGCTCGGTGTCGGTGGTGACGGGAGACACCCAAGCCTGCCCTCGCACCGGCTACGGGACGGGTGCGAGCCGCTCGGCGGCGGTGGGGGGTGCTGCGGTCAAGAAGGCCTGCGGCATCGTGCGGGAAAAGATCCTTCTCATCGCTGCCCACATGTTGGAGGCCGACCCCGCCGATCTGGAACTTGTCGACAGCCAGGTGCAGGTCAGGGGGACGGCGTCCGCACACGTTCGGCTTTCCGAGGTCGGCCGGGCAGCGTACCTACGTATCATCGACCTGCCCGAGGGGACCGAACCTGGTCTGGAGGCAGTTGCGGTCTTCGATCCCCCCCAAATGGCCTGGTCCTACGGTGCGAACGTGGCTGTGGTGGAGGTTGACCCTGGCACCGGGAAGGTCACATTTCTCGATTACGTGTGTGTCCACGATTGCGGCACGATCATCAACCCCCTCATCGTCGAAGGTCAGCTGCACGGGGGAATCGCCCAGGGAATCTCGATGGCTCTGTATGAGGAGTTGCCCTTCGGCGAAGACGCCCAGCCATTGTTCGGAAGCTTCATGGATTACGTCCTGCCGACGGCCGCCGAGGTCCCGCGGATAAGGCTCGATCATCAGGTGACTCCTTCACCACTCATCCCGGGGGGGATGAAGGGAGTCGGAGAAGCGGGTGCGATCGGGTCGCCGGCGGCGGTGGCCGGCGCCGTCGAAAACGCCCTGGCCAGCTTCGGGGTCGAGATCACCACGCTGCCGTTGACGCCTGATCGGGTCCTTTCACTGCTCGGCGATCGGATGGCGCCTGCCTCACAGGTAGCGGCGCCCTGAAACCGCCTCCCTTCGACTACGCCGCACCCGAAGATCTCGAGGATGCGCTCGCCGTCCTAACCGACGCCGGTGAAGGTGGCCGGGTGCTCGCCGGTGGACAGAGTCTCGTGCCTTTGCTCAACATGCGCCTGACTCGCCCAGAGGTCATCGTCGACCTGAACCACCTCGACGGCCTGGCCGGAATCGCCGAGACGCCGGTCGGGGTGATCCGGATTGGAGCCATGACCCGGCAGCGTGCGTTGGAGATAGATCCACTCATCCCCTCCCGTCTGCCGATCTTGAGTGAGGCGGCGGGACAGATCGCCCATCTGGCCATCCGGAACCGTGGCACCGTCGGCGGCAGCCTGGCCCACGCCGATCCCGCCGCCGAATTGCCGGCGGTGATGCTCCTGCTCGAAGCCGTCCTGGTAATTGCTGCCCGGGGAGGTTCTCAACGGCGAGTGACGGCGGCCGACTTCTTCCGGGGCCCGTTCACGACGGCGCTGCAAACCGGTGAGATCCTTGTGGCGATCGAGATCCAACCGCCCTCGACCCGGACAGGCTCGGCGTTCGTCGAGGTTTCCAGGGTGCACGGCGCCTTCGCATTGGTGGGAGCGGCTGCCCTGGTGGCCGCCTTTGAGGACGGACGGGTGCGGGCGGCTCGCGTGACCCTCGCCGGGATCGGCGGCGTGCCGCTCGAGGTCCCCTGGATGAGCGAGCTCACCCGAGGCCGGCTGGTCGACCAGGCGTTGATGACCGAGATCGACCGGCAGGTGGCCGGTTGGGTGGAACCCTGGCCGGACATCCATGCCTCGTCGCAGTCACGCCGACGGCTGGCTGGAACTCTGGCCTCCCGGGCGCTGGCCCTGGCCGCCGGCCGCGCCGGCAATGGGGGAGAGGGATGACGCCGGCGCTCCGAACCGTCAGGCTGAAGGTGAATGGCGCTGCCGTCGAGGTGTCCGTCGAGCCGCGGCGCCTCCTCGCCGACCTCCTGCGCGAGGACCTCGGATTGCTCGGCACCCATCTTGGTTGCGAGCACGGGGTCTGCGGAGCCTGCACCGTGCTGCTTGACGGGGAGCCGGTGCGGTCCTGCCTGATGTTGGCTGTCCAGACCGGCGGCGCCGAGATCGCCACTGTCGAATCGCTGGCCGGCGACGATGGGCTCCATCCCCTTCAGGAGGCTTTCCGTGCCCATCATGCCCTCCAGTGCGGGTTCTGCACGGCCGGGTTCCTTCTCACGGCCGTCCACCTGATCCGGCAGAATCCCGGCATCGCCGACGAAGCCGAAGTTCGCGAGGCGCTCTCCGGGAATCTCTGTCGGTGCACCGGCTACCAGAACATCGTCGATGCCGTTCTCGCCGCCGCCGCCACTATGCGATCGGCCCTATGACTCGGGGCCGCCTTTCCTACGGGGTAGCCCTGTCCCCGCTCGGACCGGTGGACGGCCTATTGCGACGGATCCGGCTCATCGAAGACTTGGGCTATGACACGGTGTGGATCACCGATCACGGTTTGCCTCATGATCCATGGAGCGTGCTGGCGGCCGCCGCCGGATCGACCAGTAGGGTCAAGCTCGGGCCCGGGGTGGTCAACCCTTTCACTCGCCACCCTGCTCACCTGGCCGCCGCCGCCGCAACGTTGGACGAGTTGTCGAGTGGTCGGGCGGTGCTCGGCTTGGGGGCGGGAGGAACTGGTGCCGCGATGCTCGGTGCAGATCGGCCCCACTCAGCCGCCGTCCTGCGCGAGTCGATCGGGGTCATCCGCTCTCTGCTCACCGGAGCCCGCGTTTCGATGGACGTCGGTGGGGTGCGAGCGAGAGGAGCGCAATTGGATTTCGCCCCGCTCCGGCCGGATCTTCCCATCATCATCGGCACCAGAGGCCCCCGCACCCTGGAGCTGGCCGGAGAGGTGGCAGACGGTGTCATCTTTGGGAACGTCGCCTCGGTGGAAGGCTGGAGGTACTGTCTGGGCCATCTCGAAAGGGGAGCGGGCCGCGCCGGCCGCCGCCTGGAAGACCTGACTGTGGCGGCATGGCTCTACTGCTCGCTGGCCGGTCGCGAAGCGACAGCCGTCTCGGCGGTCGCGCACATGGTGGCTGCCACTCTCCTCACCAGTCGACCGTCGCTGGCTCAATTGGGCCTCGATCTTCCGGCGGCCATCGCTGCGACGGTGGACGAGCCGGGGTTCCAGCCGACGACCGCCAACCTTCATCGGGTCGGCGGTCTGGTCCCGCCAGCCACCGTGCACCGTCTAGCCCTGGCGGGAACTCCCGAAGTTTGCCGGCAGCAGCTCATCGACCTCCTTGCCGAGGTCCCCCAGATATCTAACGTCGTCATCGTTCCGTTCCCATCCGAAGACCGGACGGTGGAGGAGGTGGTCGGGTCGTTCATCGACGAAGTGGCGGTCGGACGACCTGGGTGAGTGCCCGGTAGCCTGTCCGGATGCCCCATCATCTCGACTACGTCGACTCGATCAGAGCCGACGGCGACGGATTCGCCGCCGCAGCCGCCGTCTCCGATCCCACCGCTGCGGTGGTCGGGTGTCCTGGCTGGACCGTCGCCGACCTCGTGTGGCACCTGCGTGGGGTCCATTACTTCTGGGCTTCGATTGTCGAAGGGCTCGTTCAGAACCCCGAGCTGGTGGCCGCGATCGAGCGGCCACCTGACTTCCAAGCACTGCTCGAGGATTACCGGCTCGGCGTCGACCGTCTGGTGCGCGTACTGGGAGAAGCCGACCAGCGAGCCCCGGTGTGGACCTGGGCGTCGCAGAAGGACGTGGCCTTCGTGACCCGCCACCAGGCTCAGGAGGTGGCGGTTCACCGCTGGGATGCCGAGACTGCCGCCGGGCGAGACTATGCGGTCGACCCCCAAATAGCCGCCGACGCCGTCGACGAGTTCCTCCAGTTCTCGACTGCCTCCCGCCACGCCGCCGCGCCGGCGGTGGGAGGGACGGTCCATCTCCATGCCACGGATGTCGCCGGCGAGTGGTTGGCCGGAGAGCTTGCCGACGGCACCCCCTGGTTCAACCGGGGTCACAACAAGGCCGAGGCTGCCCTCCGGGCTTCGGCTTCCGATCTCCTGCTCATCCTTTACCGTCGTCGCCCGTCCTCGGCCGGCGAAGTCATCGGCGACCGCGAGGTGCTCGATCGGTTCATCGCCCGCACCGACCTGAGTTGAGCCGCAGGCGCCGCGCACGAGAGCGAGCTAGTGCTCTGCTGCGCAGTGTCACCGGAAGCGATGGCTGCATCACCAAGGGGACATGCCGCCGCTGACGTTCACCGACTCGCCGGTTATGTAGGCGGCGTCGTCCGAGGCGAGAAAGGCGACGGCGGCGGCCACGTCGGCTGGCCTGGCCAGCCGGCCGAGGGGTGACCTGGCCGTCCACTCCTCGATCTGGGCGGGCGTTCGGCTGCCGGCTCCCATGTCGGTGAGCACATAACCCGGGCACAGACAGTTGACGGTGATGCCGTATGGCCCCAACTCCAGGGCGGCGATCCTGGTGAGGGCCACCACGGCTGCCTTGGAGGCGGCGTACGAGGCCTCTCCCGGCGTTCCCAGCTTGGCGGCCATGGAGGCGAGGTTTACGACCCGGCCCCCCCCGCCCGTAATGAGATGGGGAGCGGCAGCCTGCATGGTGATGAGCATCGCCCGGGCGTTGGTCACCATCATCTGATCCCATTCCCGCATCTCGATTTCGAGAAGTGGTGTCTTGGCAAAGATGCCGGCATTGTTCACGAGCAACCAAAGCCCACCTAGGTGATCGATGGCGTCTCCGACGGCCTGCCTGGTCGCCTCCACATCTCCGAGATCGACCGAGATAGCGGTGCATCCCTCGCCAAGCTCGGATGCCGAGGTCCCGGGGTCACGGTCCAGCACTGCGACGCGCGCACCTTCTGCCAGCAGTCGAGCGGCGATGCCCCGTCCGATGCCGCGCGCTCCACCAGTGACGATGGCTGGACGATCGACGAATCGCCCGGCCAGCTCTGATGCAGCCGTCGCCTTCTCGCTCACGGGTTCTCCGCTAGAGACTCGTGCCAGGAACCGACGGCGGCCTTCATCAGCCAGGTGAAGACCGAGAAAATGGTCACACCGAGAACCGAAGAGATGATGATGGTGGTGTACAGACTGCCAACGTCGAGGATGCCCCGGTATTTGTCGATCAAGTTGCCGAGGCCCTTTGCGCCCCTCCCGAAGAAGAACTCACCCACAATGGCTCCAATCACCGAGAGACCGGCCGAAATCCGAAAGCCGGTGAGGATGGCCGGAAGCGCAGCCGGGAACTGAAGTCGGAACAACCGGGTTATCGAACTCGCCTTGTGGAGATGAAAGAGGTCGTGCTGAGCCGGGTCGGCGGAATGAAGCCCGAAGAGGGTATTCGTGATGATCGGGAAAAGGGCAATGAGCACGGCCACCAGCACGCGGCTGAAAAACCCGAATCCGAACCACACTCCGATGAGCGGCACCAACGCAAGCGTCGGAATGGTCTGGAGTACCACTGCCCACGGGAAGAGCGCCCGTTCTACAAAATGGCGCTGGCTCATCACCGTGGCAATAAGCACGCCGAGCCCGATGGCGATCACCAACGCCATCAGAGAGACTTTGGTAGTGTTGATCAGGCCTTTCCACAGCTCATCGCGGATCTCTTGGCGAGCGAGTGCCTCGGTCCAGAGCTCGTGAGGCTTCGGGAGGAGTACTCGCTTGCTTTCCGGCAGGATCTCCGCCACCAAGTACCACGCGACGATTACCCCACCAGCAAACAACAGCGGAGGGCCGGCTCTGCCGGCAGTTCGGCCAGCGAACTGCACTTTGGCACTGGCCACCTCCTCGGCGTCGGGCTCTCCAATCATTGTCACTGTTCAGGCCCCGGGCGATCGATCGCCGATCGCCCGGGAGGGAGTCTCAGAATCCCAAGGCAATGGATGGGTCGAGGAACTCGTTGGTCGAGATGTCAGCTGCCCTGACGCCTTCCTTGAACGACTCGATGCCTAGATCCGCAAGTACGGGAACCCAAACGTCGATGAGGCTGTTGATGCGGTCGGGGTCCATCGCACCGATGAAACCATCGGGTCCATCGCTGACCAGGCCGCGGTCGATCATCACCTCGGTGGCGGCATTGTGGAGACCGATCGATGATGTCCAAAAGCTATCCAACTCCTTGACGATCTCATCGAGTCGGACGTTCATCGGTTCGGGGTTGTTCATGTACTCCACGGCTGACTGTTGGACCAGGGGCACCAACGCCTCTAGGCACTCGCGGCGGTCGGTCAACGATTGCGGTTTCACCGACAACGTCCCCTCGTAGATCTCGAATCCGGCATCGTGGATCAACAGCGAATCAACCGGCTTCTTCCACTCGGCAATGTCGTTTTCGTAGCGGTACACCTCGTTGGTTGCGAACCCCTGCTGGACGACCGACTCAGTCACGAAGCGAGACGGGCCTCCGTCATAAGAGGCGTCGACTTGATCCGCCGACAGCAGGCCCCGCCCGATCAGAAAGTCCATGAAAGCACTGCCTTCGAAGTAGAGGACGGGCGCACCGGAGGCTCCGATATCGTCGAAGCTGTCGAAGCTGTACACCGCCGGGTCCCACATGAGGATCTGGGGGCTCTTCTCCCAGAATGCGAACACAGCCACGACGGGCAAGCTCTCCGAGTCTCGGATGGCGGTTCCGGTATCGACGTAGGCCATGAAGATCTCATTGTCGGCGTAGAACTGGGACGTCGGCGGAGAGAAACCTATATAGGGTCCGCCCGCCCGAACCTGCATGGTGATGCCGGTATCACCTAAGGGCCCCGTGTACGTGCCGTTTTCGGCATCGACGACACCTTCGGTGCCTATCAGGTTGTAGGTGTAAGCATGCTCGGGCTGGGGGAACCAGTCCGTCTGGACGATGAGTGGGTCGGGACAGATCCCGACCAGCGACGTGCCCTCGGGTGCCGCCGTCGTCGCGGGTGCCGCGGTGGTGGCGGCCGTTGCCGGTGCGGCGGTCGTGACGGTGGTGGCGGGCGTGGTTTCCGTAGTGTCGGTGGTACAAGCGCCAGCAACAAGCGCGATTGCCAACAACAGTGCGGCGGTCCTCAGAGAACGCATGTGCATCCTTCCTGCTCGGGCCAGTGGGTGGGCCTCGAGGTCTGGATGACTCTAGATCGGTGAGTCCGCCGAGGTCGGAGAACCCGATCCGAATCACCCGTTCATTTGACCAGGCCGGGGCGGACGCCAGGAAGCCAGCACCCGATTGGAAAGAGCGCTGAATCCGACGAAAAGGGCCACGCCGAGCAGGGACGAGAAGAAGATCCCAGCCACGAGCAGCTCGATCTGGAGTCGGGCCTGGTAGGTAGCCAGGAGGCGGCCGATACCTCTTTCCTTTCCACCTCGGAAAAAGAACTCCCCGACGATGGCTCCTACTACTCCGAGGCCAGCCGAAATTCGGAAGCCGGTGAAGATGGCGGGTAGCGCTCCCGGCAACTGAAGCCGCAACAACCGAGTCGACCGAGACGCCTTGTGGAGCGTGAAGAGGTCGTGATAGTTCGATTCGATCGACTTCAGCCCGAATAGCGTGTTGGTGATGATCGGGAAGATCGAGATCATGATGGTGACGAGAACGCGTGCCGCAAAGCTGAAACCCATCCACAGGCCGATGACCGGGACGATGGCGATGATCGGCACGGCTTGGATGGCCACAGCGTAAGGAAAGAAGGTGCGTTCGAACCAGCGCGCCTGACTCATCGAGATGGCGATCATCATTCCGATCCAAATCGCCAGACTCAGGCCCAGGACGGTCACAAGAGACGTGGCTCGTGCGGCCAGGAGCAGTTCTTCGAGGTTGCGCCAACGGAAGAATGCCGTTTCCACAACTTGATGGGGTGCGGGCAAGAGGAAGCGCTGACCCTCGCTGAGCACCACCAAAGAGAAGAAGTACCACAAACCGAGCACTGCACAAGCTGTCAACGTGGGCGGGATGACCGTCGAAAAAAGGCCCTTCGCGTTCCCCTTGTCGGGTTCCGCCTCCTTCATGTTTCGCGCAGGGCGGCAGAAACAGCGCTGGCGAGTGCCGCAAACTCCGGTTGGAACCGCAGTTGTGGCGACCGTGGATACGGGAAAGGGACCTCAAAGCTCCCGACGATCGTGCCCGGGCGCGGGGACATGACTAGCACCCGCGTCGACAGGAAGACCGCTTCCATGATCGAGTGCGTGATGAAGATCGTCCCGAAGCCCTCTCGCATGAATACGGTCAGGAGTTCCTCGTTCAACCGTTCCCTCGTCAACTCGTCCAACGCACCGAACGGTTCGTCGAACAGGAACAGCGGGGGCCGCAGTGTCAGCGACCGGGCCAGTGACACTCGCATTTTCATGCCCCCGGAGAGGGCCCGAGGGCGGTGGTGGTCGAATCCCTTGAGCCCGACCAGTTCAAGGGCGGCGGCAGCCAGTCGGGCCCGCTCGGTCTTGGCGATGCCATGCAGCTGCGGAAACAGCTCGACATTCTTCTTGACCGTCCGCCACGGCAGGAGAGTGGCATCCTGGAAGACGAACCCGATGTTCTCCACGGCGCGTTCAATGCGTCCCGTGGTCACAGGTGTCAATTCGGATGCCATCCTGAGGAGCGTGGACTTACCGCATCCTGAGGGACCCACCACTGTGACAAATTCGTGGCGGCCGACGCTGAACGACACCCTGTCCAGCGCCTCGGTGCCGTCGGGGAAAGTCTTGCTCACGTCGTCGAAAACGATGAGTCTCGTTTCGCGGGACCCACCAGTATCCAAGGCGGCTCTCGCATCCGCCATAGTCCTCCTCGCTTCGCTGGACCTACCGCCGTGACGCTACCGCACGACATGGAACACGGCATGCAAATAGTGCCGGCTGGCAGCCGCATGTTCTCAACGCAATAGACTCAAAGTGAGATGAACAGCTCACTCAACACCGCTCGCATCGCCTTGGTGTCGCTGGCGGTGGTGGCGGCGGTGGTGGCGACCCTCCTGGGCCAATACGTGGCCACGGCGGTCCTACTCGCCGGTGTCGCCATCCATGGCTTCGGTTGGGTGTACCTGGCCCGCCAGAAGAGACGCGACCTGGGTTGATCAGCCGGCCGGGCTGACTGGGCTGACTGGGCTGACTGGGCTGACCGGATAGACGAAGGTGAGGGCCTCTCGAAGGCGGTCGCGCCATCCTTCCCAGGTGTGGCCGTCGGGCGCCTCCACGTAGCCCACCTCTCTGCCGGCTCGCCGGAATCGCTCGGCCATGCCTCGATTCTCCACGACCAGCCTCTCGAAGCGCCCGCAGCTCACGAACACGCGTTGGGGCACCGCGCCCGCGTCGAAGTCCTTCAGGAAGTTGACCACCGGTTCGAGGACGCGGCGGGCCGCTCCCCCCCCCGGGAACCGGGCGAACGTCCCGGACTGGAGGACCAACCCGTCAAATCGCATCGGGAACACAACCGCGGCATGCAAGGCTGCAACTGCCCCCATCGAGGCCCCCATGAGCACCGGTCGG
>CAYUKI010000030.1:0-12867 GCA_964445235.1 uncultured Acidimicrobiia bacterium
ACAGCAACCCGTCCTGGCGCTCTTCCCACTCGGTCACTCGCACCGCCAGAGAGTGGGGCAGCTCATCGCTGAGCCGGTCCAAGAATTTTTCCCGCACGATCTCGGCAAGCAGGACCTGCTCGGGCTGATCGCTGCGCGCCTCGCTCGGGAAATAGAGCGGGCCCTCCGGTAGCAGTGCAACGGTCTCTTCGATCAGCGCGTCGATGCCGGCCCCAGTGACCGAGCTGACCGGGACATACGATGTGAACCCCCAAGCGGCCGCCCGGCTCAATTGGGGAGCGACCAGTTCCGGACCGGCCAGGTCGAGCTTTGCCAGCGTGACGATGGTGGCAACCCCTGCTTCGGCCAGCAGAGAAGCGATGTGCTGGTCGCCGGCCCCGATAACTTTGGTGACGTCGATCACGAACAGGGCGGCGTCGCATTCCGACAAAGAGGCGCGGGCGGCTTGATTGAGCCGTCGACCCAACTCGGTGCTGGGTTTGTGCAGTCCCGGGGTGTCAATGAGGATCATCTGCCAGTCGGGTTCCCGATCGGGACCCGCGTGGGTCACCACCCCGCGCACCAATCCCCGGGTGGTCTGCGGTCGGGACGAAACGATCGAAACCTTCTCGCCCACCAAGACGTTCACCAGAGACGATTTGCCCGCGTTGGGGCGGCCTACCACCGCCACCAGGCCCGACTTCACTCGCCGCCTCGCTCGTCGGAGACTTCGACGTCCCAACGGCGGCGGACGACCACTTCGGCAACGCGCCGGCCCTGCACCTGAGACGCCGAGAATTCAAGAGGCCCAAAGGTGAACGTCTCCGCCTCTTCTGGGAGCCTTCCGGCCAGGGCCAGCACGAGACCACCGACAGTGTCCCATTCGTCGTCCGGCAAGGCCACCCCTACCGCCTCGGCCAGATCGGTAACCGGCAGCCGACCATCGACCCGCCAAGCGTTGGCGCCTAGCTCGCTGACCAGGACGTCGTGCTCGTCGTACTCGTCGACGATCTCGCCCACCAGCTCCTCGAGCAGGTCCTCGATGGTCACCAAACCGGCGGTACCCCCGAACTCGTCCACCACCACTGCGAGGTGGGTCTTGGAGCGTTGCATCTGCCTCAGCAGCTCGGCCACCTTCTTCGTCTCCGGCACGAAGTCGATCGGCCTCATTACCTCCCTCAGCCGGGGAGGGCTCGAACCACGCCGCAGGTAGGGCAGCAAGTCCTTGGCGATTACCACCCCGACCACGTCGTCGATGTCCTCACCGATCACCGGCAACCGGGTGAAGCCGTGCTCGACGATGGCAGCTAGAAGCTCGTCGGGAGAAGCATCCGCCGCGATGGTGACCATGTCGGTCCTCGGCACCATCACTTCGCGAACGACAGTGTCGGTGAACTCGAGCACCGAAGAGATCATCTCGGTCTCCTCCTCGTGCTCGGATTCCTCCTCGCCAGGCTCGCCACCCTGCTCCGGTTCGAAGGAGACATCGGTGGCGGTCGCTCCCACCCGCACCACGGTCGCCAGAAGAGGAGCGAGCCGATAGGCGATGCTCCCGGGGTAACGGCCCCCCACCACCCGGGGAAGGAGGTCGCCCAAAACCCACACCGCCAAACCGAGCAGCACCAGGTCCAATGCCAGCTCGCCGCCGACGGCGCTCACCGTCGTTGCCCAGGCCGCCGGCAGGGCGGCGGCGACGAGCAAGGCCGAATGGACCGCTCCGACCGCCGGCTGAATACGCTCGGGGCGTTCTAGGACCTGGGCCATCGAGGCGGCCCCCTTCCTACCTTCGGCGGCCAGCCGCAGGGCATCGGCGCGTACCGTTCGCAACGCCGAACCGCCGGCCGCCCGCACCAGGGCAGCCAGACCCAACACCACCAGCGCCAAGACCAGGCCAAAGATGTTCATCGGCGGCGTTTGAGTCCGGCGGCGGCCAACAGGCTCCGCTCCCTCTGCTCCATCGTCTCGGCGGCGCCGTCCTCGCCATGGTCGTAACCGAGTAGATGGAGCAACCCGTGTACCACCATGAGACCCATCTCGTCGGCGAAGGGCACCAGCAGTGACTCTGCCTGGCGGCGCACATAGTCCGGAGCGATCACGACGTCGCCGAGCACCACCGGCGGGCCATTCACGATCGGCTTGGGTGCATCGCCGGGCGTCAAGTGCTCGATCGGAAAAGCCAGCACATCGGTGGGCTGAGGCTTGTCGAGAAAACGAGCATTGAGATCGGCGATTTGGGCCTCCTCCACCAAGAGGATGCTCACCTCGCTCTCCTCGGGGTATCCCTCCGCACGCAACACCGCCTCGCCGATCGACCGAAGGGCGGCGGCGTCGAGCGGCACGGCCTGTTCGTTGGCCACAAAGACGTTCACGTCAGTCTCGACCTGGCTCCGGCAGTTTTGGCAATGGGCGGTTGGCCACACCGGGAAAATTCGGATAGGGAATGCGCTGGTGGTAATGCCCGATCAGCGACTCGACCAGTGCTCGTCTCACTTTGGACAGATCTCCCAGGGTCAGCTCAGACTCGGAAAGCTGGCCATCGTTGACCTTCTCGGCGATGACGCGGTCGACTAGGGCGGCGATCTTTTCCGGGGTCGGGTCGTCGATCTGGAACTCGCCCCGCGAGGCGCTCTCGACCGAGTCGCACATCATCACGATCGCCATCTCCTTGGTGCGGGGCCGGCGACCACGGTGGCGGTAGTCGTTCATGTCGACGTCGTCGCCGTAGCGTTGACGGGCCCTCTCGTAGAAGTAGCGCATCACCGAGTCGCCGTGATGGGTGAGAATGCCTTCGGCCACGTCGGCGGGAATCCGAAAACGCCGGGCCATTTCCACCCCCCGGGTCACATGCCTGCGAATGACCTCAACTGACTGCTCGGGAGGCAGCTCATCGTGAGGATTGGACATGCCGAACTGGTTCTCGATGAAAAACACCGCCTCTTCGATCTTGCCGAGGTCGTGGTAGTAGGCGGCCGCTCGTGCCAACAGGTTGTTGGCACCGACGGCGCGGGCGGCGGCATCGGCAAGGGTCCCCACCATGAGGGAATGGTTGAAACTCCCGAACGCCTTGTCCTGGAGAAGCTGGAGGGCCTCGTGGTTACGGTCGGTCACGTCCAGCAGCCGCAGGTTCGTGGTCACGTCGAAAGCTCCCTCGAGGAACGACAAGGCGGCCACGGCGAACAGCGCCCCCACCAGCGACGTGCCTGCCGCCCAACCGACATCGCTCCCAATCTCCTGAATGGACGGGCTGGCGCCGGAGTGGAAGAACCACGAGGTGACGGCGGCGATCGCTGCCGCCACAGCCGAGGAGGCGACCACCGCTAAACGCGTCGCGCGCCTCGTCGAGATCGAGGAAACGAACCCGATGGGGGCCATGGTGGCGAGCATCGCGTACACCGATGCGCCGGCATCCCCTCCACCGGCCGCGACCAGAATCGCCATGGTCACGGCCATCAGCGCACCAACCCGGCTGTCGAAGAGGATGGCGGCCAGGAAGCCGAGAGCAACCGCCGGCAAAAGGTACCAACCGGCGGTCTCTTGGAAGGCAATCGCCAACCGCACCGAAGCCGCTCCCAGGACCACCAACAGGAACAGGAGAGCCAGGTGGCGGGTCCGGTTCCAGGTGTTGGGACGGAACCGGGCGATGTAAAACGAGAGCACCGCCACCAGCACCGTCACCAGTGAAAGCAGCGACAACCGTCGAGCATCCAGGTCCGAGATCCGGTTGAGCTGGTCGATGGCGGCGATGTGCTTTTCCTCGAGTGGAGCGCCCTCCAGAACGATGGTCTGGCCCGGGAGGTACACCACCTCGATGGGTAGGACGGCGTTGCGTGCCTCTTGGCGGAGCCTTTCGGTTTCGTCAGCATCGAAAATCATGTTGTCGGACAAGAAGGCCGACACCACCATGGCGACCACTTCTTTTGACCCTTCCAGCTCGACCGAGGTCGGACCGAAGCGCACCAGCGGCGGATTGTCGTCAAGGAGGGCCCGAGCCTTCTGGAGGTCGTCGAAAGTGATGACCTCTTCTCGGAATTCAACGAGGAGGCGGTTGGTCGCCGCAGCTTCGGCGTTCACCAACCAGGCCGACTCCCCGGCGGCGACCCGGACCATGTCGTCGGTGGCGATCCGAACCAAGACGGGGAGCGCGCTCTCGAGGTTGGGGTAGATCGCCTCGAGCCGAGCCACTTGGTCCTCCAGGGGGCGGACCAACGGCGCAAACCCGAGCGCCGGGGCGCTGCAGACCCGACCGGCCCGGCAGTCGAGGGTCCGCGATTCGAGCGGAGTCACGGCCACCAGCTCGGCCGGGTACTGATCCCAATTGTTAGGGAACTCGGGATCGGCGGGATCGAGGATGAGCGTTACCTCCCCGGCCGCCACCCCACTCGCCCGAAACGACCCGTCTCCTTGAGTGGTGGCGGTGGTACGCCCTCCCAGCTCATCGACCATGGTGACGTCAATGCCCACCAAGCCTCGATCGGTGACCAAGGCGCCGTCCACCGGCTCGTAGACAGCATTGCCATCGGCGTCGATGAAAACGCGTCCCTCCACGTCGACCGACTCGGCCGGCAACGTCGTGGTGCTGGAGTCATCGGTGGTATCGACGGGCGGGAGTGGGTCTGGTATCGAGGAAACCACCGGGGAGGCCTCGGTCGCCACCCCGGCCCGTATGGCAGCGAAAAAGGCGGTCAAGGCCTCCTGCCTCTCCTGCTCTTCGCTGGTGTTGTGAAGGTACTGATTGGGCACCGCGGCGGCGGCTTCCTCTTGCGCCACCCGCAAGGCAGCGGTGTCTTCTATCTCGAGCTCGTGGTCGGCCACGAACGTCTCCAAGGCGATGCCGCCGGCCTGCAATCCCCCCCCCTCGGTTGATCGGCCAACCAACAGCACGGACCACGTGGCCAGCACCGCCATGAGTAGCACGACGACACGCCGGAACTCGAGGGACCTCATGCCGTCTCCTGCTGGGCTTCAAACTTCTCATACGCCTCGACGATGGCGGCGACGATGCGATGACGGACGACGTCCCTCGTGGTTAGTTCCATCCACGCCACCCCCGGTATACCGGAGACGATGCGGCGCACCACCCGCAGACCGGACTGTTTGGCGTTGGGAAGATCGGTCTGAGTCATGTCGCCGGTGATGATCATCTTGGAGTTGAACCCCAGACGGGTCAGGAACATCTTCATCTGTTCGGGGGTGGCGTTCTGGGCTTCGTCGAGAACCACACAGGCGTCGTTGAGCGTACGACCCCGCATGTAGGCGAGCGGAGCGATCTCTATTGTTCCCCGGTCGGTGAGCCGTCCCGTTTCCTCGGGTCCCAACATGTCCCAAAGGGCGTCGTAGAGGGGCCGCAGGTAGGGATCGATCTTGGCGGCCAGATCGCCGGGCAGGAACCCCAGTCGCTCGCCGGCCTCCACCGCCGGTCGGGTGAGGACGATGCGCCGTACCGCTCCAGCCAGAAGTGCCTCAATGGCAGTGGCCATCGCCAGGTAGGTCTTGCCGGTGCCGGCCGGGCCGACCCCAAAGGTGAGCGTGTTCTCTCTTATCGCGGCGATATATCGGTGCTGGCCATGGGTCTTCGGTCGGACTACCTTCCCACGTCCCACCGGGATGCCGTCGGCGAGGATTCCCGAGGGGCTCGGTACCTGGTCGCGCACCATCTGCACGACCCGATCCACCCGGTCCCCGTCGAGTTGCTCCCCCTCCTGAACGAGAATCAACAGCTCGTCGATGACGGTTTTGAGCTGTTGGGCCGATCCACTGGGACCCGTGATGCGGAACTCGTTGCCCCGCGCCAAGAGCTGCACCTCGGGAAAGGCGGCTTCGAGGAGGCGCAGATGGCGGTCCCGGTCTCCCACCAGATCGAGCATCAGGTGATTGGCGGGAACCCGCAGGCGGAGGTCGGAAAGTTCGGAGGTCACCAAATCAAGGGTGGCGCGAGTGCCGGTAGTAAGTATATCGGGTGCCTGGCCCAACCCCTTATGGGATTGTGAAAAAGGGGCCGGCGCCAGCCGATGCCACTCGGGTTCAACCGGGGGGCCAGGACATCCGCCGGCCACCCAGTAGGTGCAAGTGGAGGTGGTGGACGGATTGACCAGCGTCGGGCCCGACGTTGGTGACAAGTCGCCAGCCTTCTTCCAGGTGCTCTTTCGCAACGACCTGTCGCACCAGCCCCATGAGTTCGAACCACAAATCGGCGTTGATCGGGTCGGCCGCCGAGTCGGCGGCGTGGGCCTTCGGAATCACCAAGACATGCACCGGTGCGGCCGGGTTCAGATCGCGAAACGCCATCCCGTTGGGGGTCTCGGCGACCACCGACGCCGGGATCGTTCCGGCACCGATGGCACAGAATATGCAGTCGCTCACTCCCCGGCGGCCGCCAGCATTTCGCTCAGATCGGCCTCGGTTGAGTCCATCAAGTTGGCGAGCAGCCGCAGATCGGAACGACGGATGGTGAGTACGCGGCCGTTGAAGTCCTGCCTCATCACCTGAATCGCGGCGAGGAACTTGGAGATGAGGTCGGCATTGGGCGCCTTGTCGATCTTGTTGAGGTCGAGGGTTATCGCGCCGTCATCGTTGGGATCTCCGCCGTAGCCGCCGGTTGCACTCGGCAGCAGCTGATCGACCGGGACCCCATAGAAACGAGCCAAACGCTGCAGCCGAGGGAGCGACAGACTTCGCTCGCCCCTTTCGTAAGCCCCGAGAACCGACGCTTTGAACTCCTGGCCGGACATCGCTTCGACGTCCTGCAATGACCATCGCTTCTGGCGCCGGATCGTACGGAGACGCTGCCCTACCGCCTCGTTATACGAACCCATCATGAACGTTATTTTGGTCTTGCCTCCCAACAGTCAGGGTAACAGCCTGTCTAATCATGGGAAGGGATCACTCAGGGTGGCTAGTGCGCGCGGATCGTAGTGCTTGGAGGGCCAGGGCGGCGGCGACGACGGCTGCGGTTTCGGTTCTGAGGACCCGTTCGCCCATCGAAAACCGCCCGCAACCCGGATCGAGGTCGGTCGGTGCCCACCCCCCCGCCGGACCGATCAGCAAGGTCAGCGACCCGGGAGGACTCGACCCTCTCGAAAAGACCTCGGCCGGTCTCGTCGCCACCCCTGAGGAATCTGCCGCCCAGCCCACCAGGTCGCCCGCCGGAGTCAAGATCGAATCGACCAACATGAGCCGATCCCCCCGGCTCTGCTCGAGGGCCGTTTGTGCCCATTCGGAGGCGCGTGTGGCCGGTCTGCCCTCGCCGTAACGACATCGCAACCACATCAGCCTGTCCACCCCCAGCTCGGCCAGCTTTTCCACCAGAAACCGCTGGCGCTCTCTCTCCGGAGGTGGGGCGACCGCCAGCACCAGGCCGGCCCGCTCCAAGGTTCTGAACTCTTCGGTGCCTCGTTCGACCGAATTTCCGATGCGAAGGCCCTGCCCGAACGTCCCCTCGCCGTCGGTGTAAGTGACCCGATCCCCTTCCTGATGCCGCAACACCTCGAGATGGTGGCGCTGCCGATCGTATAGGGGGATCGACTTGCCGGTCCAGGGGGGGGGAAAGTATAGATGGGGAACGTGCCCCATCAGCGCGGGCGTTTTCTCTTCTTGGCGGCCGGCGCCGCCGGTTGCTCGCCTCCCGCGGCTGCAAAGCTGCGGAGGGTCGCCTCTTGTTCCTCGTTCAATCGGGTGGGAATACTCACCATGACCTGAACGATCAGGTCTCCCCGGCCCCGGCGGCCGAGGTGCGGCACACCGAGGCCGCGCAGCCGGGCGACCCAACCGGGTTGCGTACCGGGTGCTATGTCGAGTCGCTCCACTCCCCCTTCGAGAAGCGGGATCTCGACGACGGTCCCAAGGGCAGCCTCCACCATCCCCACCGAGGTTCGGTAGACGAGGTCCGATGCATCGCGGATATAGCGGGGGTCGGGCGTGACGGCGATGTCCACGTACAAGTCGCCGGGCGGACCGAGCCGCGGCGCCGCCTCACCCTGCCCGGTCAGGCGTAGGCGGGTGCCGTCGGTGACCCCCGCCGGTACCTCCACCTTGACGGAACGGACGTCGTCGACCGTGCCCGAACCGGCGCAAGTCGGACAGGGGGCGGAGATGGTTTGTCCGGATCCCCCACATCGATCGCAGGTCGTCACAGTCATGACCGTGCCCAGCATTCCGCGGCGGGCCACCCGCACCGCACCTCCCCCCCCACATGTCGAGCAGGTGTTCTTGGTGGTGCCCGGCGCTGCCCCCTCACCGGCACACACCGAACACAGCACCCGGGTCCGGAATCGCACGTCGGTGGCGACACCGAAGGCTGCCTCTGACAAAACGACCTTGGCGGTGACGAGCACGTCACGACCCCGTCGGGGACCTGCCTCGGTGCGCAGTCCGCCGAACAGGCCGCTCTCTCCAAAGACCGAGCGAAGCAGGTCATCGAAGGATCCGAAACCGGAGAAAAGGCCGTTCAGGTCGAGGGTGTCGCCGCGGTCGTAACGACGGCGGCGGTCCTGGTCGGAGAGCACTTCGTACGCTTCCGCCACCTCCCGAAAACGCGCCTCAGCCTTCGGGTCGCCGGGGTTGGCATCGGGATGAGTTTCGCGGGCCAACCTCCGGAAGGCCTTCTTGATCTCGTCCGGGGAGACATCGAGCGGAACCCCGAGGGTGGCGTAGTAGTCCTTGCGGGCCACGGTTCAGGACCCGATCTGATCGCCGAGGCGCTGTCCAACCGTCTCCACCGCGGTAATCGCGGTTCGGTAGTCCATACGCATCGGACCGATCACCCCTAACTTGCCGGCTGGTGCACCGGCCACGTCGTAGGTGGCGGACACGACTGCTATGTCCACCTCGGGCCCGCCGGGGATCTCGGTTGCGAATTGGATGGTCGTCCCCGGGGCCCTGGCCAGCACCGTGAACAACATCGCCTCGCGTTCGAGCACCTCAAGGACCCGATGAACGGTGGAGAGGTCCTCCCAAACGTTGGTCATCTGCGGAGTACCACCGACGTAAACCTCGGCACTGGCGCGCGACGCCCGTCCCACCGCCTCCCAGGCCCGCTCGAAGACGCCATATAGCTGGCCGGCCGCCTCGCGCCGGGCGTCCGCGGTGATCCCCCCCGGGTCAAGGCGCTCGCCCGTGATCAACCGGATCAACAAACGTTCGACCTCTTCGAGATCCTCGGGGTCCACGGGGCGGTCAAACCGACAGATCTCCTGGCCGACCCGACCGGCGTCGGTGACCAACACAAGCAGGGCAGTCTGCGCGCCGGTCGGAACGAGATGGATCGCCCGGGTGGTCTCCTCGCTAACTCCGGGGCCAACAACCACCGCCGGGTAGTGGGTGATCTCGGAGAGTAACTCGGAGGTCGCCTTCAGCAGCTTGCCCAACTCGCTGTGCATGGACGAGAAAAAGTCGGTAATGCGGTGCCGGTTGGCCGCCGCTAGGCGGGCGGGTCGCAGGTGGTCGACGTAGTAGCGATAGGCGCGGGCGGTGGGAAGCCGACCGGCCGACGTGTGCGGCTGGACGACGTATCCCTCCTTTTCGAGGGCGGCCAGGTCGTTACGAATGGTGGCAGCGGAGACGTTGATTCCCGTCACCGCCAGGACGGCGCGAGAAGACACGGGCTCGCCGGTGCGAATGTGCTCCTCTACCAGCGCCCGCAGCACCTCCGAGCGGCGCTCTTCCAACACACGGTCAAGTTAGCAGTCGACCACCGAGAGTGATAAGACCCCATAACTGCGGGCGCCCCCCTGGGGGCGGTCGCGTCGATCGTTTCAACCCGGCGGCAGGGCCGCCACCGCCCGGGATACCTCGTCGGTCAACAGCGGCCGGGTCACCACCAGCCTGTCATCGGTCAGCGTCAGCACGCCGGCCTCCGCCAACCGCCGGCCCGTCCAACTCGCCCACAGCAAGCGGCCTCCCGGTCCGGCCGTCACACCGGCCGCCCTCCTCAGACCGAGCAGCAACCGTTCTTGCTCCCGGCCCCAGCCGTCGACACGCTCGTGAGCCTGACCGGGGTGACGTCCGGTCTCCACGGCTTGGAGATAGGCATCGAGACGGCGGTAGTTGCGGCGTCGTATTCCGTCGCGGTGGCCGTGCGCACCGAGCCCAACACCCAGGTATTCCCCCTGGTCCCAAACCGACAAGTTGTACCGGCACGGGTGGCCGGGCCGGGCGTGGTTGGAGACCTCGTAGCGGATCAGGCCGGCTCCCGCCAGCGCCGAGCACGCCTTCTCCCACTTGTCGGCCTGGTCGTCGGGATCGGGAGGGGGAGCGCCGGCCGCCACCCGACGGCTCAGCTCCGTGCCCCTTTCCACGGTCAAAGCATAAGTCGAGACATGATCTGGTTGGAGGTCGATGGCGTCGTCGAGGGTTGTCTCCCAAGAATCGATCGACTCCCCCTCCGCTCCGAAGATCAGATCGAGGCTCACCGACCTGAACCCGTTCGCCCTCGCTATTCGAACGGCCTCGCCGATTTGCGCCGCCCGGTGCCGGCGGCCCAACGCCGAGAGCACCACCGGGTCGAAGGATTGGGCGCCAAAGGAGACGCGGTTGAAGCCCTGCCTCGCCAGACCCTTTGCCAAAGCGACCGACCAGTCTTCGGGGTTGGCCTCGAGACTGACTTCGACATCGTCGGCCAATCCGAAGCGATCTCGTAGCAGAGCCAAAACGGCGCCTAAGCGCTCGGCGTCGAACCGAGAGGGTGTCCCCCCCCCGAAAAAGACGGCATCGAGTGGCGACCACTCCGGTTCCATGGCGATCTCAGCCAAAAGGGCAGCCAGGTACCGGTCCTGGCTGTCGTCCCGGCCCACCACCACGGCAAAATCGCAGTAGGGACAGAGGCGGGCACAAAACGGCACGTGCACGTAGGCCGATCTCCAAGATCCGGCATCGTCGGCGAGACGAGAATCGTCGGGACGGGCGATCATGCCGGATAGACCTCGACTTCGGTGGCCTTGACCGAAGCCCAGAGCTCGGTGGCTCTGCCCAGGGAGGCGAGCCCCGCCGCCGTCACCTCGGCGACCAGCGGCATTGGTCCGTTCAGCTCTACCCGGACCCGGTCGCCCATCGCCACCACCCCGCCAACCCGTCCGGTCCAAACGTTTCTGGGCGAACCCTCTGGCGGTACGGTGTGTAGCGCCACCGACTGGGGGCGGATGACACAGAAGACCTCGCCGGACACTGGTTCGGCCACCGAGATCTCCCCCCCCGGCAGCCTCACGGCGTGGTCATGCCCGATGCCGCGAAAGAGGTTGACGCCCACCAACTTCGCCACCCACGCCGATCGCGGTTGGCGGGTCAGCTCATCGAGAGCACCTTGCTGAATGATCCTTCCATTCTCGATCACGGCGATGTCATCGGCGAGGAGGGCGGCGTCGAGCGGGTCGTGAGTCACGAGCAGGCTGGGACCGGGAAAACCGCCGAGGTATCGGCTCAACCGGATCCGTACGTCATGGCGAGCGGCGACGTCGAGCGACGCCAGCGGCTCGTCGAGGCCCAGCACGGCCGGTTCGGCGGCGAGAGCTCGGGCCAGCGAGACGACCTGGACCTGCCCCCCGGAAAGCTGGGATGGGTAGCGGGCGGCCAGGTCCGAGAGATCGAACTCGACGAGCATCTCGTCCAACCGAGTGGTGGGACGGCGCTGGGCTCGCCACCCGAAGGCGATGTTCTCGGCCACGGTGAGGTGTGGGAAGAGGAGACCTCCTTGAAACACCAGTCCCATCCGGCGCCGATGGGGTGGGAGATGTATACCGGCACTCACGTCCTCCCAAGGGGAGCCGCCGACCAGGATGCGACCCTGGTCGAGGGGCGCCAACCCGGCCAGGCAGCGGAGCACTGATGTCTTGCCGGCGCCGTTCGGACCGAGAAGAGCCAGCGTTCGCCCATCCTCCACCGCAATGTCGACCTCCAAGCTGAACGTACCGACCGACGCCGAGAAGTCCGCCAAGAGGCTCATGGCCGGCGACCGAGGGCGATGCCTGCTCCCGCCCAGACCATCACCACCACCGCCAGGACCAGCATCACCACGCCCAACAGGTAAGCCACCTCGGGCCGTGACTCGAGTTGTTGATAGATGGCGAGGGGGATGGTCTGGGTACGCCCGGGGAGATTGCCGGCGAAAGTGATGGTGGCACCGAATTCGCCGAGGGCGCGTGCCCACGCCAGGGCCGCGCCGGCACCTAATGACGGGGCGACCAAGGGAACGGTCACACGGCGGAACACAAGCCAAGGCCCCCCCCCCAGAGTCGAGGCAGCCTCCTCATAACGGCGGTCGAGAGTGGAGAAACCGGCTTCCGCCGCTACCACCAGGAACGGCATCGACACGAATGAGGCCGCCAGCACCGCCCCGACGGTGGTGAAGGGAAGCTGCCACCCGGTGAGAGCTTCGAGAGGCGCACCAACCCAGCCACGGCGTCCAAAGGCGGCCGACAGAGCCACCCCTCCAACCACTGGGGGCAGCACGATCGGCAATGTCACCGCCGATCGGAGGAAGCGCCGTCCGGGAAAGCGGTGCCGCGCCAGCAACCAGGCCAACGGTGTCCCCATGACCGCGGAGAGAGCCAGTGCCGACAGCGACACCACCGCCGAGACCCGGGCGGCGGCGGCTACGACCGGGTCGGTCAGAAGGTCGCCGACCTGTTTCCAGGGGACTCTCTGCACCAGGGCGGCCAGCGGCACCAAAAGCACAACCAGAGCGCCCAGCGCGGCTGAGGAGATCCAAACCGGGGGTCTCTTCATGGCAGCTCGAACCCGGCGGTGACCAGCAAGAGCCGCCCCTTGTCGGAGAGAAGAAATTCGAGCAGGGCGCTGGCACCTTCCGACTCCCCCCCCCCTGAGAGCAGGGCCGCCGGGTATTCAACCCGCAGCCACGAGACCGCCGGGGTTTCGATCGCCTCCACCCCGCGGTCGTAC
>CAYUKI010000031.1:0-6068 GCA_964445235.1 uncultured Acidimicrobiia bacterium
TTGCCCTGCTTCGGCCCGTTCAGCAGGCACCCCGTCGACGAGCAGCGCCAGCAGCCGCGCCTCGCCTCTTTCCAGTCGATAGCCCACGAAATGGGTTGGTCCGATTTCATCGACGAGGCGGCGATAGACCTCGCTCGCCTCGGCCTCGGTTCCTCCCTTCCAGGCCTGGCGAGCACGGAGCCTTTGCGCCTCCATCTCGGTATTGAAGCCCGCCCGGTCAACGGCCATGCCCCGTTCGGACACGATCTCGGTGGTCAGCTCAACCGGGAAGCCAAACGTGTCGTGAAGCTTGAACGCCACCGATCCAGCCAGTTGCTCGCCCTCGGCCAACCTATCCAACTCGCCGTCGAGGAGCTGGTGGCCGGACTCCAACGTGCGTCGAAAGCGGAATTCCTCTCGATCGAGGATCTCGGTGATCAGGTCCTGTTTGGCCGCCAGTTCGGGATACGGATCGCTCATCTGCTCCACGACCGCCTTCACCAGACGCGGGGTGAGGTGACCCTCACCGGCGATGCTCCAGGCGTGGCGCACCGCCCGCCTTACCAGGCGGCGGAGGATGTAGCCGCGGCCCTCGTTTGATGGCACGACTCCGTCGCCCACGAGGAAGGTCATCGCCCGTCCATGGTCGGCGAGGAGACGCAGAGCGACGTCACTTCCGGGATGGTCACCATAACGAACCCCTAACACGGCCGACGCCTCGCTGAGGATGGGTCGCACCAAATCGATCTCGAACACGGTGTCGACTCCCTGGAAGGCCGCCGCCGCCCGCTCCAGGCCCATGCCGGTGTCGATGTTCTTGGCGGGTAGGTCACCCACCACGTGATAAGGCTCGTCCTGAACGTACTGCATGAACACGAGGTTCCATATTTCTATGTAGCGATCCTCCCCCCCCCCGATCGGACCTCCTGGGTCTCCATGCTTGGCGCCTCGATCGACGAAGATTTCCGAGCAGGGTCCGGCCGGGCCAGCCACGCCCATCTGCCAGAAGTTGTCCTTCCCGCCCCGTTGCAGGCGAGCGGCAGGGACTCCCACCTTGTCGATCCAGATGGCGGCGGCCTCGTCATCGGTTTCGTGGACCGTGAACCACAGCAGGTCAGGGTCCACCCCGAACCCCCCCGTAACGAGCTCGTACGCCCACCCGATCGCATCGGCTTTGAAGTAGTCCCCAAAACTGAAGTTCCCGAGCATCTCGAAAAAGGTCATGTGGCGGGCGGTCGTACCGACGATGTCGATGTCGGCGGTCCGCACGCACTTCTGCGCCGACACCGCCCGGCGGTAGGGCGGTGACTCCTCGCCGAGAAGGTAGGGCTTGAACGGAACCATCCCCGCCACTGTCAGTAGCAGGGTGGGATCGAGCGGGATGAGCGAAGCTGACGGTCGCACATTGTGACCCCGGGCAGCAATAAAATCGAGAAAGCGCCGCCGCACCTCGTGCCCGTCCATGAGTGGCGAAAGGGTAGCCCCCGAATCTGCGAACCCAGGTTTGTGGGTAGCACTCAGTACTACCCACCGCCCACAGAACAACTGTGGGCCGGCGACCGACCGAGGAAGATTCATTCTCGAAGGGGACTGACAGCCAATGAATCGGATTGAATAGTGCCGAAGGTCGTTTTGTCTCAAGACGCCCGACTGGGGACAAAGGTCGGGAGGGCTGGTAAGGTCATGACGGCAATCCAGCCGGCCGAAGCCGGCGATCGTTTCTCATCCACCCCTTGCCCTCGCTCCGGTGTGGGACGGTTACCGGAGTGCCGAGGGTGGGTTGTATGAGCGACCCGAGAATGGTCCAAGTGGCGAGGAAGCCTCGACCACCCAACATCATGGGGGTTGCATCTTGAAGGTGTCGATCGCGCTGGTCAGCACTTATCCGCCAACAATCTGTGGGTTGGCATCCTTCACATCGTCCTTGCGGACCGCTCTCGTGGCCGACCCCGGCAGCACTCGGCGGGTCCGTGTGGTGCGAGTGGGCGCTCGCCAACCCGAGGATCCCCTCGAGGTAGTGGGATGGTTCCAACCCGGCAACCCCAACTCGACACGATGGGTGGCCGAGCTCCTCAACGGCTACGACGTTGTGGTAGTTCAACACGAATACGGCATTTACGGTCCAGAATCGGGCGTCGCCCTCCTAGAGCTGGTCGAGTTGCTGCGGCGTCCGTTGGTGGTAACGGCCCACACCGTGCTGGCCTCCCCCTCCCCCTCCCAACTTTCCATCATGGCCGAACTCGCCGACAAAGCCGCCGCCGTCGTGGCGATGTCGCAGACGGCCGCCGATCGCCTGGTAAGCCTCTATGGGGTCTCCGACTCCAAGGTTCGGTTCATCCCTCATGGCACGACCGGTTTCTCTTCTCCTGCGCCGTTTCTTCCCTCTGAACGACCGACCCTCCTGACGTGGGGGTTGGTCGGCCCGGGCAAAGGGCTTGAATACGGGATCGAGGCGCTGACCCACCTTCGGGATCTCCGGCCCCGTTACGTGATCGCCGGACGGACCCATCCGATGGTCCAAGCCGCCGAGGGCGAGGCCTATCGGGTCCGATTGGCGGCACTGGCGCACCGGCTGGGCGTGGAACCGCTGGTCCGGTTCATTCCCCGCTACCTCGACGGCGACACCCTCGCACGAATTGTACGGCGGGCCGACGCCGTCCTGCTGCCCTACGAGTCCACCGAACAGGTGACGTCGGGTGTATTGGTCGAGGCCGTGGCGTCGAACGTGCCCGTGATTGCCACCGACTTCCCGCACGCTCGCGAACTGGCAGCTGTTGGAGCGGTGCTGACCGTTCCCCACCGCGACCCGGCGGCGATCGCCCACGCCGTTCGGCAAGTCTGGAACTCGCCTGAGAGGAGGCGTGGTCTGCTCGCTGCTCAGCGCCGGGTCGGTCGGTTGCACACCTGGGAGCGAGTGGCGCGCCAATACCTCGATCTGGCTGAGAAAGTGGCGGTCGAATCCACCCTGGCGCCGTGAGTCTCCCCAGACCGGTGTTCGCACACCTGGGGTTACTCACCGATGAGAGGGGGCTCTGGGAGCACGCCGAGTTCTCGCATCCCCGCCGCGAGGGATACACCACCGACGATGTCGCCCGGGCCTTGATCGTCGTGGCCGCCGAGACCAATCGAACCGAAGACTTGGACCGGGTCACCAGGGTGTATCTCCGTTTTCTCGGCCGGGCGATCCGCTCCGACGGTCGGGTTCGAAATCGAATGGATGCTCGGGGCCGGTGGACGGAGCAGGTCGGCTCCGACGATTCTCACGGCCGGATGATCTGGTCGTTGGGAGTGGTGGCTCGTGACGGGTTTGCACCTTGGGTGCGAGACGAGGCCGCGGCGCTGGCCGAGAGGGTGGCGCCCGTGCAGAGCGGACACCTCCGTCCGCACGCTTTTGCCCTCTTGGGCGCCTGCGAGCTGCTGGGGTCGAAGTCGTCATCGGCTTGGACGCTCGACGTGGTCAAAGGGGGGGTCGGGATGGTGGACCGTCCCGGTTCTCCAAACTGGCCCTGGCCCGAACCCAGGCTCACCTACGACAACGGCCGAATGCCCGCCGCCATCATCGAAAGCGGCTGCAAACTCGGCGACGTAGGGCTGCTGGAGAGAGGTCTCCGATTGCTCGAGTGGCTGGTCGAGGTCGAGTCCCGCCCGGGTCACTTCAGCTTTGCGGCCGTCGGTGGATGGGCGACCGGCGAGACTCGACCCGGTTTCGATCAGCAGCCCGTGGAGGCCTGGGCGATGGCGGACGCCTGCTTTCGGGCCTGGCAAGCCACCGAGGAGGAGCGGTGGGTGGAAGCGGTGGATCGTGCCGCCAGATGGTTCTTCGGCGCCAACGACCTTGGGGAGACCCTGTACGACGCCGAGAGCGGTGCGTGCTGCGATGGGCTCGGACCGTCTTGGGTCAACCGCAATCAGGGGGCCGAATCCACGATCTCGGCGCTCGCCACTCTCCAGCTATGGCACGAACTTCAGGCGGCCAGGGCGGCCAGTAGCGCCGGCTCGGACACCACCGCCGCTCCCACCGCCCGATCTGCCGCACCGTACGTGAGATAGATGGTCCGGTCCGGCCGACGGTGGGCGCCCTGCACGAAGACCACCCGATCGACGTCCCCATTCACTTCCCAGGGCAGCTCGGGCTCGAGGACAGGATCGGGAAGCTCGGATAGGGTGCGTCCGGTGTCGGGATCAAGCAGGGCCACCTTCATGGTGTACGCACCGTCGGCGCGACGTTCGTGGAAGAAGAGCACCAGACCGAGCTCGGTCTTGATCGGTGGCGGCCCCGCCCCGATGCCAAGTGCCCCGGGCGCCGGCCGCAGGATCACGTGGTCTTCGAGTTGGGCCAAGTGGTCCCGCCAATAGGTTGGACCGGGTGCAGAGAGATGTTCGAGAGAATCGAACACCGCCAGTTGTATGTTGGGCTGGATGCGGTGGAGCAGCGCTACCCGGCCGTCGTGGAGGTTGAACAAGACCGCGTCCTTGTCGGGCACCCCGGGTGGGCCCACCACCCGCCCCGAGGTGCGGTTGAGATGAAAGGCGCCATCCCCGTACACCAGCCGGTGCATCCCGATCCGCCAGGGAAGGCCCGAGTCGGGTTCGGGGAGATCGGTATAGGTCATCATCAGCTGGCGGCGCCCCGCGCTCAGCACCTGCTGGATTCGAGGATCCTCATAGGAATAGACCGGGGTCGATCCGCCAGCGGCCAGCACCTTCTGGAACTCGTAACGCCGGCCATCCGCGGAGACGAAAAGCAAGACGTCGCTCCGATAGTCGAGAAAACGAGGGTCAGATCCGGAGTTACGGCGGTATCCGTCCCGCACCCCCCTGGCAAACAGGTGATAGCGGCCATCGTGGTGGATCAGCCCGGCGTTGAAGATCGGGCCGTACCCGGGGACCGCCCCCGGAGCCACCAACGGCTCGGAATCGATGCGTTGAACCAGGCGCTCGGTCATGCGTTCGCTAATCATGGCGAGAGACGATGCATTCACGCGGCATTAGACCTCGAATCGGCACAATCGGATACAGGACTGAAGGACTAATGAAGGAATTCGCCGAACCCCTGTTCCGCCGCCACCCGGGGAACCCGATCCTGACCCCCGAGATGTGGCCCTATACGGTCAGCGCCGTGTTCAACCCTGGGGTGACCACATTTGGCGACCACACCCTGCTCCTGGTCCGGGTGGAGGACCGTTCCGGCGTCTCGCATCTCGGCGTTGCCCGCAGCTCCGACGGCCTGACGAGCTGGGAGATCGACCCGACGCCCACCCTGCCGGGAGATCCCACCCGCTATGAGGAGACCTGGGGGATCGAAGATCCCCGGATCACCAAGGTCGGGGACGAGTACATGGTCGTGTACACCGGGTTCTCCCAGGGTGGGCCGTTGGTCTGTCTGGCTTCCACCGGCGATTTCCGCTCCTTCCAACGCCGCGGGGTGTTGATGTCACCCGAGGATAAGGATGCTGCATTGTTTCCGCACTTGTTCGAGGGCCGGTGGGCGCTCATCCATCGGCCGATGGCGTCGTCCGCAGGCATCTTTGGCGCCCACATTTGGATCTCGTTCAGCCCCGACCTCCGGCATTGGGGGGACCATCGAGTCCTCATCCACTCTCGGCGAGGGGGTTGGTGGGACTCCCACAAGGTGGGTTTGGGGCCTCCCCCCCTCCTGACCGAATACGGTTGGCTGCTGCTCTACCACGGGGTGCGGGTCACCGCCGCCGGGTCCGTCTACAGGTTGGGGCTGGCCCTGCTGGCGCCCGAAGATCCCAGTCGGGTCATCATGCGAGGTAACGAGTGGGTTTTCGGGCCCGAAACCCCCTACGAGCGAACCGGCGACGTGCCCGACGTGGTCTTCCCCTGCGGTTGGGTGGTGGAAGCCGACGAGAACACCCTCCGCATTTACTACGGAGCTGCCGACACCTCGATCTGTGTGGCGACCACTCGAGTGGACCTTCTCCTCAACCACTTGCACCGCCATTGCGTCTGTGGGAACAGGCATCAACTCGGCGAGCGTTGTGGCGAGGCCCACGCCGCCCGATAGGGCCGAGTGAGGGCCGGAAGGGCACCGGGACCCCCGGCCAATGAGCAGCTAGCCCGTA
>CAYUKI010000031.1:6168-12723 GCA_964445235.1 uncultured Acidimicrobiia bacterium
CGAGTGAGGGCCGGAAGGGCACCGGGACCCCCGGCCAATGAGCAGCTAGCCCGTAGCCGAGGAGCGGCTAACAGCCGTTCTTCGCCTCGGAGGTCGCACCCGGTTGGCGACGGCGTCGAGCAACCCGGCGCCGACCGAGGCGGCGGCTCGCCGCATCCCGGTTGGATCACTCCCGATCTGGCGGCGGAGCGCCTTGCCGCCCACCACCGCCGTTCCGGCGGCACCGGCCACGAGCCCTATCCCCAACCAGACCAGCCTCTTCATGATGCGGCCACCAATGTGGTCGCCAACGTAGCGATCGTCATGGTCCCGCTACAACTGCGGTCGCTCCGGTCGACCGAGCCGACGGTCCCACTCGGACAATCGAGAACCGATGTCGGCTTCTTCGCCTTGTGCGGTGGGCCGGTAGATCACCCTCGGCTCGACGTTGTCGGGGAAGTAGCGCTGCGCGACGATGTGGTCCGGATACCCATGTGGGTAGAGGTAGTCCTTCCCATGCCCGAGCCGAGCGGCGCCGCCGTATCCAGTCGAGCGAAGGTGGAGGGGGACGCCCGCGGTGGGCCCTTCGATGACCGCCACCCGCGCCGCCTCCATGGCGACGGCAATCGAATTCGACTTTGGGCAGGTGGCCAAGTAAGCCGTGGCGTGGCTGAGGTGGTAGGCGGCCTCGGGTAGTCCCACCAACGACAGGGCCTGGGCGGCCGCCGCCGCCACCAACAGCCCCCGGGAATCGGCGAGACCGACGTCCTCCGAGGCGAGGATCACCAACCGGCGGGCGATGAACTCGGGGTCCTCACCTGCCTCGAGCATCAGGTGCAGCCAGTAGAGGGCGGCGTCGGGATCTGAACCCCGTACCGACTTGATGAACGCCGAGATGACGTCGTAGTGCTGGTCGCCGGTCTTGTCGTAGCGAATTACCCGCCGTTGGAGGGCTTCGGCGACGTCCTCGTCCTCGATGGTGTCCGAGGCTCGTTGAACGGCCAGCATCGCAGCCACCTCCAAGGCGTTGAGGGCCAAACGGGCATCGCCTCCGGTTCGTTCGCTGAGAGCCGAGCGGGCGGTGTCCGAAAGCCCTAGGGCCCGCTCCCCAAGGCCTCGTTCCCGGTCGGTGAGCGCTCGGTCCAGGAGAGCAGCGACGTCGGGGGGGGCTAATGGTTCGAGACGGAACAGTGACGAACGGCTGATCAGAGGTGAGTTGACCTCGAAGAACGGGTTCTCGGTCGTGGCCCCGACCAGCACCACGATGCCGTCCTCTACCCCAGGTAGTAGGGCGTCTTGCTGGCTCTTGGTGAACCGATGGATCTCGTCGAGGAAGAGGATCGTTTTTCGTTCTTCGACCTCCAGCCGGCGGCGAGCTTCGACGAGTACCTCGCGGACGTCCTTCACAGTCGCCGAGGTGGCCGACATGGCCACGAACTCGGCGCCCGACTGCGAGGCGACCAGGCGAGCCAGTGTGGTCTTCCCGGTTCCCGGAGGTCCCCAGAGGATCATGGAAACCGGCCGACCGGCCTCCACCAACCGTCGAAACGCCGCCCCCGGCTTGAGCAGCTGTGGCTGGCCGACCACCTCGTCGAGGTTCCTTGGTCGAATACGGGCCGCCAGCGGGGCAGCCGCCTCCACCCGTTGCTGGCGTTGATCGGCGAAGAGGTCGTGCTGGCTCATCAAATGGTCGTTAGCTCGCTGTCGGCAAAGAAGGAGGGGCCAACCTAGGGATCCAGATTGTCGGTTGGATCGATCGCCAGCCGGATGCCGAGCTCGTCCAGCTGGATTTGTTCAACCGGCGCCGGCGAACCGGTGAGCGGATCGGCGCCTGTTTGAGTTTTCGGGAACGGCATCACTTCGCGGATGTTGGGCTCGTTCTGGATTATCGACACGAAGCGGTCCAAACCGATGGCGAACCCGGCGTGGGGGGGGGTGCCATAACGAAGCGCCTCCAGAAACCAGCCGAAGCGGCGCTGGGATGCCTGCTCATCGATCCCGAGCACCTCGAACACCTGCGCCTGAACCTTGGGGTTGTGAATTCGCACGCTTCCAGAGCCGAGTTCCACTCCATTGAGGACGAGGTCGTAGGCCTGCGATACCGCACCCGCCGGATTGGCACGCATCTCTTCGACGTCCACCGGAGCGGTGAACGGGTGATGAGCGGGAGCCAACGTGCCGTCGTCGGCGACCTCGAACACCGGGAAGTCCACCACGAATAGGGGCACTAGCTCGTCATGACGGGCCGGCCGCCCGAGATCGAGCCGCATCTGGCCCAAGACCGAAGCAACGACCTTGACCCGGTCCGCCACCAGGAGCAGCAGGTCGCCCGGTCGGCCGTCCAGACGGGCAGCCAGGTCGGCCGTCTCCGTGGCGGTGAGGAACTTGGCGACCGCTCCCTTGAGTTGGCCACCTGGTTCCACCACCAGGGAGACCAGGCCCTTGGCGCCGAGTGAGGTCGCACGTTCGGTCAGGGCGTCGAGCTTCGAACGAGTGCTCTCTTGGCCGCCGACATTGATACCCCGAACAACCCCTCCACCCTCGAGAACGGCGGCGAATCCCTTGAACCCGGTGGCCTCGAATATGGCGGACACGTCGGCGATCTCCATCCCGAAGCGGAGGTCGGGTTTGTCGGTGCCGAATCGGGCGACGGCGTCGGCGTAGGTCAAGCGCGGGAAAGGCGTGCGGAGATCGACTCCCCGCAGGTCCTTCACTGCCGCCACCACCAACCGTTCGAGGGTGGCAAGGACGTCCGACTGGCCCCAGAAAGCCCCTTCGAGGTCGAGCTGGGTGAACTCGATCTGGCGGTCGGATCGGAAATCCTCGTCCCGATAACACCGTGCGATCTGGTAATAGCGCTCGACACCGGCGATCATCAGGAGCTGTTTGAAAAGCTGCGGTGACTGGGGCAGGGCGTAGAAGGTGCCGGGCCGAAGGCGGCTCGGAACCAAGAGGTCGCGGGCACCTTCGGGCGTGGAGACGATCAGGGTGGGCGTCTCGACCTCGAGGAAGCCGGCCTGGTCGAGCACCTGGCGGAGGGCCCGCACCACTCGCGATCGCGCCACGAGATTGGCAGCCATGCGCGGTCTGCGCAGGTCCAGATACCGATACTGGAGCCGAATCCTTTCCTCGACCTCGGCGCGGTCGGTCAAAACGAAAGGGAGGACTTCCGCCTCGCTAAGTATCTCAAGGGTCTCCGCCGCCACTTCGACCGCCCCGGTCGCCAGCTCGTCGTTCTCGCTGCCGGGTGGCCGTCTTCGCAATGTTCCGGTGATGCGCAGGCAATATTCGGCGCGCACCCCGTCGAGTTCGGGGAAATGGTTCGGATCGGCGACGATCTGCACGAGACCGGAGGCATCCCGCAGATCGATAAAGACCACCCCGCCATGATCGCGGCGGCGGTTGACCCAACCCGCCAGCGTTACCCTTTGGTCGAGGGGGGCCGCCGCCAATTCGGCGGCGTGATGGGTTCTCAGCCCTGCAGCCGAATAGACAGCCATTTTGCCACCTCCTCCGCGGCCAGGTCGGCCTTGTCCCCATCGATTCGTACCTGGGCTCCGCGCTCGCTCAGGATGACCGTGGAGCGGGCGCCGCGGCGTTCGGCGGACCGGAACTGGGACTTCACAGATCTGACCTCCGGTTCGAAATCGGCGCTCAGCCCGGCGTCGCGGAGCCGGCCGGCCAGACGGAGTGCATCGAGCGGTGACCGCCCCGCCTCCACGACCACGTATGCGTCGAGGGGCGGAGCTGCCGTCATCTTGGAGGCGAGCAGGATCCGATCGACGCCAGCCGCCCAACCCACCCCGGGTGCACCTTTCCCCCCGATCACCTCGGCGAGCCCGTCATAACGTCCCCCCCCCAAGAGGGCCGTCTGAGCAGTGGTCAGCGTCGTCGAAACGAACTCGAAGGCGGTCCGCACGTAGTAATCGAGCCCGCGCACCAGGCGGGAGTCTTGGCGGTAATCGATGCCGAGACCGGTGAGGCCGTTCTTGACTGCTTCGTAGTGCTGGGCGCACGGCGCACACAAATGATCGGCCATCAGCGGAGCATCGACGAGCAGTGGCGCACAGACTTTGCAATCGAGGACCCGCAGTGGGTTGCTGGGAAGGCGGGCGAGGCTGTCGTCGCACAAGGCACCACGTTTGGTCTCTAGGTACCGATTGAGCAGCGAGAGGTAGGCCGGTCGGCACACCCCGTCCCCGAGGGAGTTGAGCACCAGCTCGGTGGGTGTTTCCGCAGCTCCCAGAAAGTCGCGAGCAAGCACGATCGTCTCCACGTCGGCGATCGGGCTTTCGGTGCCGAGGTATTCGACCCCGACCTGCCAGAACTGGCGACGCCTGCCTGCCTGGGGGCGTTCGTAGCGAAACATCGGACCCGAGTAGGCGACCTTGCTGATGCCGGCCCCCCCCCCGGCCAGATATGCTCGCATCACACCGGCGGTGTTCTCCGGGCGAAGAGTGATCGATCGACCCCCCCGGTCGGTAAAGGTGTACATCTGCTTTTGGACGACCTCGGTGTCTTCGCCGACTCCTCTTTCGAAGAGGTCGGTGGATTCGAAGACCGGGGTAATGATGAGCCCGTACCCGTAGCGAGAAGCCAAAGCGTCGAAGTCGCGCAGCAAACGCCGCCATGGCTCCGATTGCGGCGGCGCGATGTCATCGGTCCCCTTGGGTGGTTGAAAGCTCACCGCAGCTCCTCGAGGAAGGGATTGGTGCGCAGCTCGGTCGCCAGGGTAGTGGCAGGGCCATGACCGGGGAGGACCCTGGTCTCGGGGGGAAGGGTGACGACCTTCGCCGCCATGCTGGCCATGAGCTGGGGGTAAGAGCCGCCGGGGAGGTCGGTACGGCCGATCGAACCCGCGAAGAGCTGGTCGCCCGAGAAGAGGATCCCCTCCTTGGCCAGATGGAAACAACAGTGGCCAGGTGTGTGGCCGGGAGTATGTAGGACCTCGAGGCCGATCCCGGCCAGGTTGAGCAACTGGCCGTCGACCAGGCTGATCAGACGTTCGGGTGGGGCAAAGTCACCCTCCGGGACCATCCCGAACAACGAACGCAGTTGGACCTCGGGAGCGAGAGTGAGGAAATCGTCGTCGGGGTGAACGTGAACGGCGACGCTGTTCTGTCTGGCCAAGCTTCCGGCTCCCCCCATGTGGTCGACATGACCGTGGGTCAGGAGCACGGCAGCGGGAATAAAACGGTGCTGCGCCAGCAGGGCCAGGACGCCCTCCGGATCGGGCGGAGCATCGATGATCAGCGCCGGTCCGCCTGCTTCCTTGCCCAAGACGTAGCAGTTGGTCTGGGCGGCCCACAAAGGGCGGGAAGTGATCAGCATGGAGGGCGGGAGGGTACCCGGGTCGGCCAACCTCTCGGGAATGACGAACGTCGGGCAGTGTTCGTACCCGGCAACATCCGACGATCCGCGTCACCCCTTGGGCCCTACGACCGACGGTTCACATTTCTGTGGTGGGTTGACCGCGGCGGGTGAGGATCAGGGGGTGCAGTAGTCGGTGACGGCGCCGCCTTCGTCGGTTGCCACCTCGCGCCAGACCAGCGGCTGGGGTATGTATGTGTCGGCCAGGTCGGGGTCGAACTCGAAGCCGGCCACCACTTGGCCGGTGGGAGGCCGGTAATGGATCTCGAGGCGGTTGGTCGAGGCGTCGGCATCGCCGTTGACGCTCCCGTAGATGATGGTCTGATTGGCGGCGTTGATCTCGCCTTCTGAGACCAGCAGATGATGGATCTTCCCGGCCTCCGACCCGAAGTTGCTGCTCATGGTCAGCCGTTTGGCTGGGTTATCGACGATCAAGGCCACCCAGATGGGGTACTTTCCGGAGTCACCCCCGGAGGCCTTGCCATTGGCGTTGATGTTGCCGGCGGCCGCCACCAGGAAGTGGTCGGCAAAGTAGGCGTTGGTGAAGTCGATGGTGACGTCGCCTTCGACGTAGTGGGCGCCGAAGAGCCCGCCCTCTCCGGCCGAGTTGTGAGCGCTGAACCAGGTTAGGAATGCCGCCGGTGTGGCGTGGTATAGGACGGTCGCAAACGGGTCGGTGGCGTCAGAGTCCCACTCGAACTGGGGCACCGAGATCGTCGGGAACGGAGCCCAGTTGTTGGCGTTGAAGACGACGTTACCGGAGATGTCCGAACCTCCGGCCAATGCGGCGCCGGCCACGTAAAGTGTGCCGCCCACCGACGACCCGTTCTTGAAATAGGAAGCCGTGAAGGTAGAGGTCGGGTTGTCGTAGCGGGTGACGATGTCACCGGCAAAGGGGGTCCCTTTGTTGTCGCGGATGAACCCGTTCACATAAACGCTCCCGGCGATCGAGGTGCTGGAACCACCGGTAATGACTAGGTCGCCGGCGACCGTCAGGTTCCCGACCCCGGGATATCCGGCGTCGTTTTGGTTGACCTGGGTGAGGTTGGAGAACGTGACGTCCTTCCCCGAATAGGCGTCCCCATAGATGGTCTTTCGGTTTCCAGCCTGGAGCCCGCCCTCGGCGGCGAAGAGGGCATGAGTGAAACCAGCGCCGAACGGAACCAATTCTACCTCGAGGACCACTTTCTTTTCCACTGCCTGGCG
>CAYUKI010000032.1:0-12712 GCA_964445235.1 uncultured Acidimicrobiia bacterium
TGGTGAGGAGGAAGGCGAGGCCACGCGGCAGGATCCAGAAGGCGAACGCGATCCCGGCCAGGAAAAGAAGGACGAATGCCGAGACGATCGGTACGGCCCAGCGCTTTTCCCTCTTGGTGAGGGCGGGATTGACGAACGCCCATATCTGATAGAAGACGACTGGGCTGGCGATCACCAGCCCCCCGAAGAAGGCAATCCTCATCAGCACGCCAAACTGCTCGGTGGGGGTAAGGGCGATCACGCCCGGGTTGCCGGGGACCGCCAGGTCGTACGGCTTGACCAGGACAGCCCTTATCTGATCGGCGAACACCAGGGCGATGACGGCGCCGACGACGATGGCGATGGCGGACTTCACGATTCGCCACCGAAGCTCTTCGAGATGGGCGAGGATTGACTGCGGTTGGTCTTCGGCCGCTGTCTTGGTCACTCGGTGCTCCCCGGCTCTTCTTCGAGGGAAACTCCCCGCTCGATCTTGGCAAGATCCTCCATCGCCTCCGCCGGGGTGGGCCCGCTGACGGGCTTCGGGCCGGTCCAGGCCACCGGGTGGGCGGCCGGGGCAGCGGCGTCATCGAAGGCCTGCGAGGCGGATTTGAGCTCCTGGCGGGCCTCCTTGAGTGGGCGCCGGGCTTCCTCGACAACCTCTCGTACCTCTTTGACCTCGGCCTCGAGACCGGCCCGCAGCTCCCGAGCGGTATTCCGCAGCTCTCGGCTCCATTGTCCGGCTTTCCGAGCCATCTCCGGAAGGCGCGTGGGTCCCAGCACGACCAGGGCCACCAACAGAATGACGATCAGTTCGCCGCCGGAAACATCGAGCACGGGGGAATGGTACGCGGCCGGCTGCGGATCACCGACCGAAAGGGTGGGTTTCACGCCTCCCAACGTTGCAGCCCCAAAAACTAGAATGGGGGCGAAAGGTCCCGGCGGACGTCCCTGGTCGGTCCGGCGGGGCCGTTCGCCCCCAAGTGTCAGGCTTTGGTCTTACGAGGCGAGGAGCCTCAACAGATCGGGCTCCCGATCGAGGGCGCTCGCGAACCTCTCGATCTCCTCCTCGGTGATGGGATCGTATCGCGCCACCTCGTAGGCCACTCCGGTCGCAAGCAGGACGCTCACTACCCGGGAGCTGGCCGGTCGCCGCTGCTCGGTGTCGCAGCTCGGACAGATGAATCGGTAGGTGCCGCGATCCCGGCCAGGCTCAACTTCGAGGGCCAGGTCCGCTGGGGTCAGCTGCACATCCCCGCACCATGCGCAAGTTGTTTTGATGGTGGTCATTTCTGGCTCTCTCCGCTTGTTGCCGCTTCCTGTCTCGGGTATCGGCGGAGAGGTGGGGGGGCTTAAGGACCAGGCTGCGGACTATCCGTTGTGACTAGTCGGCGAACGTGGCATGGGGCGGGTGCCGCTGGAAGGTCAGCACTCGATCAGACCGCCCCCGGTATCAGCTCACCGAGCTTCTCGGCCACCACCACCGCTTGATCGCCCTGGTTGACGGTGAATCCCGGGGGCGGATTCACGTGGGCGTACCCGCTCCGACTGATCGCCAGCAAGGTGGCACGATGCTGCTCGCGGAATAAGGCGGACACCTCATCGATGTTCTTGCCGATACACGCGTCGGGCACCTCGACCCGGTACAGCTCCGATCCCTCCCCGCCCGAGACGATGTCGGTCACCAAAGCCGACAAACCCGGATAGAGGGCACTCCTCGCCAACAGGCGCGAGGCCAGGCGAGATGTCACGAGAACCTCATCAGCCTGGGCGCGGCGGACATGCTCGGCATGGCGGGGATTGTTGACCTCCACCACGGTGCGAACCTGGGGCGCCAGACGCTCGATGGCCATGACGGCGAGGATCGAGCGCATGTCAGCCTCGTTGGTGGCGTCGGAGGGGAAGACGATCGCCGCCGAGGCCTCCTCGATTCCTGCCCGTTTGAGATCTTCGGCGTTGGAGCTATCGCCCCGTACGAAGTACACACCCTCCCCGGCCGGGCTTCTGTCGGCGTCATGCAACAGCACTACCTTGGCCTTGTAGTCGTCGGAGCGAAGCTCCTCGATCAGCTCTCGGGCGATGGGATTCCACCCGCACACCACTATGTGGTCTCGGAAACCGGCAGCACCCATACCTTGACCCTCCTTGAGTAGAAACTCGATCACGAACCCGATGAGCGCCCCGGTCATGGTGGCAAGGATGGCGACGCCAAAGGTGACCAGCAGCCAGCTCATGGCGTAGCCCATCGGTGACCTCACGTACGAAGCCTCACCCTGTCCGAGGACGGTGGTCACCGCCCAATTGACCGACGCGCCGAAGGACTCGAGGCTGATCTCCTTCTCCGCAAGCGTCACGACCACAGATGCGACAATGACGAACGCGGCGATGCCGATCGCCAGTCGCCGAAAGAAGGAGGGCTCGACTTGGGCAGCCAGACGCCGGCCGTGAAAGGCGACGCGCCGGAGTAGAGGTGACGAGAAAAATGCACCCAGCCGGCGCCGCATTCGGCGCATCCACTGGGTCTCCCAACGCCGGCGGCGCGGTTGGTCAAGCATCGGCGTAGCGAGCGAGGATCGTGCGTCGAAGCTCGGCGGTGGAGTGCGCCACGGCCTCGCCCTCGATCAGCTCGGCGTGAGGGCCGAGGCGGACCAGCAGCCGCCCGATTACCGAAGGGTCCGAGGCGCTGAACCGCACGACGAGTCCGTCGGGAACGTCTTCGAGCACCTCCACTGGGTAGTAGTCGGCTACCCACCGGGCTTGATCCCCCAACTTGATCACGGCCCGGACGTCGTCCTCGGAAGGGGTGTAGCCGACCATCGGGGGGACAGTGACGGGAGGCGGTTCGAATAGTTCATCGGTCTCTTCCGCTTCACGGATCCGATCGACCCGGAAGACCCGCTGCGCGACCGCCCGCCGGCAGAACGCCGAGAGGTACCAGTTCCCGAGTGAGGAAAACACCGACCATGGTTCTACCAGTCGCCGAGTCGTCTCGCCGGAGGCCAGGGCCGTATACGTGATATCGACCACATGATGACGTCCCGCCGCCCTCCGCAGCAGCGAGACGAGCTCCGGCTCTCCGGCGAGGTCGATCCTCACCGAGTCGGCCCCCCCCGGTAGGACTGCCCTCGAGAGCTTCTCTACCGCCGATGACAAGGCCGGTGGGGCCTGGCCGCTGGACAAGAGGGCGAGCCCCGCCGCCAACAACGTCAGCGCCTCCCCGGGGCTCAGGCGGGGTGACGAGGCGAAATAGTCGGCAGCGTCCACTATGACGCTGTCTTCGTCGACCTCGGCCCACATGAGGTCGCCGGGGCCGTAGCCAGGAAGGCCGCACACCATCACCAGGTTGAGGTCGTCGATGAGTTCGGAACGGGTATACCCAAAGCGGCTGCACACCTCCTCCACCGGGCTGCCCGGGTTGGCGATCACCCACGGCAGCATTGCCAGGATGCGGCCGAGCCGGGCTGCCGTGCGAGGACTCAAGCCACCCCTCGCACCCGGTCAACCACCAGCCGGCGGAGTTGGGGAGGTGCCTCGACGACCGCCTCGGATCCGAATCCGATCAGCCAACCGACCAGAGCGTCGGCGTTGGCGACCGGCATTCTCACCACGAGCGATCCGTCTTTGCGGCGGCGGATCTTGGCGGCTCCGGAAAGCTGCCGCTCGGCCCACCATGCCACTTCGGGGCTGAACACGATGGAAGCAGTGATGCGTTCCTCACCGGCCTCCCAGGGTGCGGTGGGAAGAACCGTTCGAAGTCGGAATCCGGCTGGCTTGGTGAAGGCATCCGGCTGGTCGGCCACCTTCAGGTTGTCGATGCGATCGACACGAAAACTGCGGAGTTCTGTCCCGGCCAGACCTACCAGGTACCAATGGCCCCGCTGGTGGACGAGACCGTAAGGCGCCAGCCTCCGCGCCTTTCCCCGATAACCGAAACCAACCATTCGGCGCTCTGAAACCGCCTCAAAGAGCTCTGCGAGCAGTTCGACGTCCGGACCGAGATCGGCGGCGAGGGGCTCGCCGGCCCCACTCGTGGCTCCCCCCCCCAACTTGAAGAGGGCCTCAGGCCCCGAGGGTTGCCCACCCAGCCGCACCACCTGGGCCGCCAACCACAGAGCGGCCAACTCTTCGTCGGTCAGGCCGGGGTCGGGCAGCCGGTAGCGCTCGGGGGGCACGACATAGCCGTACTCGACCTCCCAGGCATCGGTCGGACGGGTCTCCACGGGGATTCCCAACCCCCGCAGCAGCTCCTTGTCCCTCTCGAACATACGTCGGAAAGCCTCATCCGAACCCCGGTCGTAGCCCGCCACCGTGTTGCGGATTTCCTCGGCGGTGGCGGGGCGGCCGGCGGTCAGGAGGAAAGCGAGGAGGTTCAGCAGCCGTTCGAGAACCTGTCGCATTCAATCACCCGTCTCGCCGCTGCCTCCGCACCGGGCACCCACACTGGGCCTCACTACTGGGCCTCACAGAGATTCGATGAGCTTTTCGACCCGCTCATCGACGGCTTTGAAAGGGTCCTTGCACAAGACGGTTCGCTGCGCCTGATCATTGAGCTTGAGGTGTACCCAGTCAACCGTGAAGTCACGTTTCTTCGCCTTGGCTGCCTTGATGAATTCGCCCCGTAGCCTGGCCCTGGTTGTCTGGGGCGGTTTGACCACCGCATTGGCGACGGCGGCGTCGGTGACCACCCTGTCGACCATACCCCGGCGAGCAAGGATATGGAAGAGCCCTCGATTGCGGTCGACGTCGTGATAGGCCAGGTCCAGCATCGCCATGCGGGGAGCCGACATCGGGATGCCCCGCTCCTCTCGATATTTCTCGAGAAGACGGTATTTGATCACCCAATCCACCTCTCGGTCGAGCGATAGGGGGTCCTTCTCCAATCCGGTAATGAGGTGTTCCCACATATCGACGGCCTTCTGCACTTCGGGGGGGAATCCCGGATTGCGGCTGAACCGCAAGGCCTTGTCGAGGTATTCCCACTGGATATCGAGGGCCGACAGCTCCCTGCCGTTGGCCAGGCGAACACGGCGCCGGCAGGTGAGATCGTGGCTGATCTCGCGGATGGTGCGAATCGGGTTCTCGAGAGTGAGATCGCGGAACACTGCGTCCCGTTCGATCATCTGGAGGAGAGCGACCATTGTTCCGACCTTCACATATGTCGCGTATTCGCTCATGTTGGAGTCACCGGCGATCACATGCAGGCGCCGGTACCGCTCGGCGTCGGCGTGCGGTTCGTCGCGGGTGTTGATGATCGGCCGGCTGCGAGTCGTGGCCGACGACACCCCCTCCCAAATGTGCTCGGCTCGCTGAGCCATGGCGAAGGTGGTGCCCCGGGGAGTCTGCAAGAGCTTGCCGGCGCCAAGGAATATCTGCCGGGTGACCAGGAACGGGATGAGCACGTCGACGGTCCGGTGGAAGTCGCGGTGCCGGCTGACGAGGTAGTTCTCATGACAGCCGTACGAATTGCCGGCCGAGTCGGTGTTGTTCTTGAAGAGGTAGATCTCCCCGCGGATCCCCTCCTCTTCGAGTCGCTGTTCGGCGGAGCGCACCAGGCTCTCGAGTATGCGCTCGCCGGCCTTGTCGTGAGCGACGACGTCGTAGAGGCTGTCACATTCGGGGGTGGCGTACTCGGGGTGGCTACCGACGTCGAGGTAGAGACGAGCGCCGTTCTCCAGGAATACGTTGGAGGATCGACCCCAGCTCACCACCCTCCGGAAAAGGTATCGGGCCACCTCGTCGGGGCTGAGCCGCCGCTGACCTCGCAGCGTGCAGGTGACCCCATACTCGTTTTCGAGGCCGAAGATTCGTCGATCCATCCGACGAAGAGGCTAACCGGGAATATGCAAACCGGCTGCGCGTCCCTACCCACGGCTCTGGTGGGTGGAGGCGCGCCGGAGGTCTGGTGGATCAGGTGTGTGCATCCCTACCCACGGATCTGTAGGTGGAGACGCGCAAGGCCTTCATAGCTACCCGCTTCAGCCGGCAGTCATGGCGGTGAGGTCCTCGTCGCTCAAACGTCGAAAGGCCCGCCGACCGTTGCTGCTCTCCAAGACGGCAGCCTCCCAGCCGTCGGGGGCCCGGCCTTCAACCTGGCGGAAGGAGGCGGCGCCCAGCTTCACAGCCTCGGCGAGAACCATGCCCTCTCGAAAACCAGCCTTGATAGCTTCGGTGAGAGCTTCGGCCTTGCCGCCGATGGCGCAGAAGTCCCGCTCGTCGAACAAGGTCCCGTCGTAGGTGACCTTGAAGAGCCTGTGCTCGCCGCCATTGACCGAGATCTCGGCGATGAGCATCTCCACCTCGTAGGGCTTCAGCTCGTGGGAGAAGATCGCCCCCAACGTCTGGGAGAAAGCGGTTGCCAGCCCCATGGCCGTCACGTCCTCGCGTGAATAGAGATAACCCATCAAGTCGGCTTGGCGGATGCCGGCCTTACGGAGTGTTTCGAACTCGTTGTACCGCCCGACCCCGGCGAAGGCGATCCGGTCGTACATCTCCGAGATCTTGTGGAGGGCGCGGCTGGGGTTCTCGGCCAGGATCAGCACCCCGGAGGCGTATTCGACCGCCACGATCGAACGGCCTCTGGCAATCCCCTTGCGGGCGAATTCCGCCTTGTCCCTGACTAGCTGTTCGGGGGCAACGTAGAAGGGCATGGTCATGGGCTTGACTCCAGCGCCTGCCGGGCGGAGGCCTCCAGCCGATCGGCAGGCGGTTCACTTACTCCGTTCCGATCGATCAGGTAGACGTTGGGGAGGATGTTGCGACGCAGATCGGGGCCGCCGGTGGCTAGGTCTTCAGCCGCCGCCGCCACCAATGCACGTACCGAAATATCGATGGCGGTCGCCTCGTCGAGGTCGGTTCGGTAGACGGTGCGGAGGAAAGACTTGGCTTCTCGGGACCCCGAACCGGCGGCGCCGTAGTCCTGTTCCTCGTAGCGACCTCCGACCACGTCGAAGGTGTAAAGCCGACCAACATCGGCAGCTTCGTCGAACCCGGCGAACAGCGGCACCACCACCAGGCCCTGAAAGGCCATCGGGAGCTGGCCCCGTACCAGACGGGCCAGGAAGTTGGCCTTGCCCTCCAAGGTGAGACGCAAACCTTCCAGCTTCTCGTAGTGCTCGAGCTCGACCTGGAAGAGCTTGACCAACTCCATGGCCAAACCAGCAGTGCCCGAGATGGCCACGACGGAGTAGCGATCGGCTGGGAAGACCTTTTGGATACGTCGATGTGCCACCGAATAGCCCTCAGTGGCCTGGCGGTCGCCAGCCATCACGACCCCACCCTGATAGCAAACCGCAAGGACCGTTGTCGCCTCAGGTGCGCTCACGCGCCCCTCGGCGGGGACTTCCCAGCGAGGGGCCAAATCGAGCGAGGTGAGTAAGTCGGTGAAACTGGAGCCGGGAAGGGGGGCCGAGAGCGGAAGCAGCCCAAAGCTGAAGGGGGGTCCGGTCACTCGCCGCCCTTCTGGACGTAGTTCTTAACGAATTCCTCGGCGTTTTCCTCGAGCACCGAATCGATCTCGTCGAGGAGATCGTCAATCTTTTCGGTCGTCTCCTTGACGCGGGTTTTGGCCTCGGCGGTGTCGGTTGTCTCCTCGACAGCCTCGGCCTTGCGTTGTGACTTGGCGCGTTCTTTTTCGGCCATTTCAACCTCCTAAAGCAGCGAGCAGAGCGGCTGCGTCGTCAACTGCGTCCAACAGCTCGCCCACCCTGGCTTGATCGCCGCGCAGGGGCTCCATCATAGGTACCCGCTTGAGAGTCGACTGGCCCACGTCGAAGACCAACGAGTCCCAATTGGCGGCCACCAGCGACGAAGAGAATTTCGAAACGCAACGGCCCCGGAAATAGGCACGAGTACGAGGCGGTGGCGACGTTTCGGCGGCGGCCACCTCCTCGTCGGTAAAAAGGCGTTGGATCGAACCGCGGCCGACCAGACGATGGTAAAGGCCACGCTCTGGGTTGACGTCGTGGTATTGGAGGTCGAGGGCGGCCAGCTTGGGTGACCCCGGAACCAGCCCATCGCGTTCCTGATAGGCATTGACGAGTTGCAGCTTGACCGCCCAGTCCAGCCGGTCGGCGCACCGCAAAGGGTCGATTTCGAGATCGGCCAGGGTTCCTTCCCAAACCTTGAGCAGCTCGCCCCACACCGGGTCGTCGAGTTCGGCCTCCACGTACTTGGAGAGCCACTCGAGATAGCGCCATTGCATGTCGAGTGCCGACGCGGTTCCGCCCTCCTCCAATTCGAGCGCCCTTCGCAGGCCGACGTCGTGGCTGACGGTCCAACAACTCGCCACCGGATCGGCCAGTGTGAGCGAATCCGGGAGAGCCCCGTCTTCGATGGCGGCCAGCACCAGTGCCGCCGAGCCCAGCTTCAAGAACGTCTGCGTTTCGCTCAGGTTCGCATCACCGATGATCACGTGCAGGCGCCGGTATTTCCCCGGATCGCCATGGGGTTCGTCCCTGGTGTTGATGATCGGACGCTTCAGGGTGGTCTCCAGACCTACCTCCTCCTCGAAGAAGTCGGCCCGCTGGCTGATCTGGAAGGGCGTGGCCGGCCGACCATTCTCGGCGCCTATCTTGCCCGCCCCCGTGAACACCTGCCGGGTGACCAGGAAGGTCGTGAGATAGCGGATCACCTCTCCGAACGGCAGGTCGCGAGGCAGCAGGTAGTTCTCGTGCGCCCCGTAGGAGTTGCCCTTTCCGTCGGAGTTGTTCTTGTAGAGACCCACCACCTGGCCCGAAGGCAAGGCGGCTTGAGCAGCAGCGGCGGCCTTGGCCATCACCAACTCGCCGACCTTGTCGTGGAGGGCGGCTTCCTTCGGGTCGTAACACTCAGGCCCGGAGTATTCGGGGTGGGCATGATCGACATACAGCCGGGCGCCGTTGGGGAGCACGGCGTTGACCAGCGCCGAATCGACATCGGTTACCGCAAAGCCGTCATGGCCGAACCCGCGGGCGTCCCGACCCGGCGATTCCTCCTCGTACGACCACTGCACTCGCACCCGTTCGCCGGGGTAGGAGTTGATGATCATGGCCGAGGCGAGCGCCGGGTTGAAGTCCGGCTGGTTACGAATCGATACGCCGTACTCGGTCTCAGTGCCGAGCACCTTGTGGATGGCCATCAGAGATATTGGCCGGTGGACACAGCCTCGATACTACGGCTTTCCCCGTCGCCACCGATGAGGGTGCGGACGTAGACGATTCGTTCGCCCTTCTTGCCCGAGATCTTCGCCCAGTCGTCGGGATTGGTGGTGTTGGGAAGGTCCTCGTGCTCACGGAACTCCTGCTTGATGGCGGCAAGCAGATCTTGGGTTCTGATGCCCCCCCCACCACCGGCAATCTGCCTCTTGATGGCATCCTTCTTGGCGCGGCGAATGATGTTCTCGATCATGGCGCCGGAGGAGAAGTCCTTGAAGTACATGATCTCGCGGTCCCCGTTGGCGTAGGTGACCTCGAGAAAGCGGTTGTCGTCCTCGACCGAGTACATCGCTGCGACCGTCGCCTCGATCATGCGGTGGCAAAGTAGGCCTCGGTCACCGCCGGCGACCGCCAACTCGTCGGCGTTGAGGGGCAGGTTGGGGGTCAGGTAGACGCCGAATATCTCGGCTGCCGCCTCGGGATCCGGTCGGGAGATCTTGATCTTCACGTCCAGACGTCCGGGCCGGAGAATGGCCGGATCGATCAAGTCTTCTCGGTTCGACGCTCCGATGACAATCACGTTCTTCAGCGATTCGACGCCGTCCAGCTCGGAGAGGAGCTGTGGAACGATGGTCGACTCGACATCCGAGGAGATCCCGCTCCCCCGGGTGCGGAACAGCGAGTCCATCTCGTCGAAGAAAACGATCACCGGAACGCCTTCGTCGGCCTTCTCCTTGGCCCTCTGGAAGATCAAACGGATCTGTCGTTCCGTCTCGCCCACCCATTTGTTGAGGAGTTCAGGTCCTTTGATGTTGAGGAAGAAGGAGCGAGCGTCGGCGCGCCCGGCCCTTTCCGACACGGCCTTGGCCAGGCTGTTGGCCACCGCCTTGGCGATGAGGGTCTTGCCGCACCCCGGCGGACCATACAAGAGAACTCCCTTTGGTGGAACCAGGCTGTAATCGTCGAACAAGTCGCGATGAACGTAAGGCAGCTCGACGGCGTCTCGGATCTCCTCGATCTGCTTCTTAAGGCCGCCCACCTCCTCGTAGGTGATGTCGGGGACCTCTTCGAGAACCAGCTCCTCTACCTCCGGCCGCGCCATCCTCTCGTAGACGAGACCCGACTTGAGGTCGATGCGTACATAGTCGCCGGCCCGGATCAGAACGTCGTGAAGCGAGTCGGCGGGCGTGACCACCCGCTCCTCGTCGGCCCGGGCGATTACGACCAGCCGACCATCCGCCAGCTTCTCGCGCACACGGACCACCTCGCCTGTCGGCTCAAACGAACGTACGTCGACAATGTTGAAACTCTCGTTGAGGAGGATCTCCTGGCCCTTCTGCAGCTGCTTCACTTCAATGGACGGTTGTGCACTGACCCGCACCTTCCGGCTGCCCGTCAGAACGTCGATGGTGCCGTCTTCGTTGACTTGCAGAACGGTCCCGAAGTTGTTGGGGGGGGAGGTGAGTTTCTCCACCTCGGCTCGGAGCACGGAGAGTTGTCCGCGGGCCTCCTCGAGGACCGTAGCCAGTTTCTCGTTCTGACCGAGTGCCTGGCTGAGCTGGCCCTTGATCTCGGCCAGCCGGTCTTCGAGTTGGGCAACGCGCCGGGGGGCATCTTGGAGGCGGCGGCGCAGTGCCACCATCTCCTCTTCGAGTCCGGCGACCGCTCGACGCAGTTCGGCGGTCTCCTCATCGGGTTGTGCGCTCATCGGCCTTTCACCTACCTGCCGCGCAGTATACGTTGACAGCTGTTTTGCGTTGGGACCTACGTGTTTCCTTCTCTGTCGGCTTCCCAAACCGGAACGATTAGCATCTCTTTGCCAAACGTTCAGGAGTTTCATGAAAGTGTGGATCGACCAAGACCTCTGTACCGGGGACGGGCTTTGCGAGGAGATCTCTCCGGACGTCTTCGTTTTGCTCGACGACGGCCTCGCCTACGTCCGAGAAGCCGACCGGGTCTACGCCACCGCCAAAGGCAATCCGCAGGGGGCAGCCGGCCTCGCCGTGGTGCCGGCGGGCAAGGAAGCCGAGGTCATCGAAAGCGCTGAAGAGTGCCCAGGCGAGTGCATCTTCATCGAACCGTGACGAGCCTTCCGGCCGGGCGCGCCAGCACGTCCGACCACGATTATTTCCCAGACGGTGCACTAGAGTCGTCCAGCGGCCCGATTCTGCGGCCGACCGTGACGAAACCGGTGTGCCCCACCATCCGGTGGTCCGGTCGGACTGAACGTCCGTCGACGTTCCAGTTTCGGTGCAACGTCTCGAATATCTCAATCTCCCCGAAGGCTCCCGACTCCCGCATGCGACCGACCAGGATCTCGACCTGGGGTACCGTCGGCAAGTATGCGCAAACGATCGCATCTCCCGGGAGCTCTCGGTAGCGGTCGATTGAGTGCCAGGGCTCGGGGAGGTCAAGGATCAATCGGTTCGGCCGTATCTCGGCGATGAGGTCCTCGACTTCTCCCATCCGCAGTTCCAGTTGGGCCGGGACCTCTCCGAACCAGCCTTCGATGGCGCGGCGCGCCTGGGCGGCGTGATCCTCCCGCCGCTCGACGCTGACGACTCGTCCGGTAGGCCCGACAGCATCTGCCAAGGCGATAGCCAGCGCCCCGGATCCGGTCCCGGCCTCCAGCACTGCCAACCCCGGTCGAACGTCTGCCCAGACGAGTATGGGGCCGATGTCCTTCGGGTAGACGATCGTCGCTCCCCGCTTCATTTTCAGGAGGTAGTCGGCGAGGCGCGGGCGGAAAGCACGCATCGCTCCCCCGCCGAGCAGTTCGAAGCTGTTGCCCGGCTCGGACCCAAGCAACCGGTCGTGATCGAGCACGCCGCGGTGATGGTGGAAAGCCCCTCCGGCGACCAGTCGGACCAGATAGCGACGCCCCTTGTGGTCGATTAGGAGAACCCAATCTCCTGGGCGAAAGGTCATCGTCGACCGACGGTGGCAATGGTTGCCAGCTGCAACCGGCATAACGAGCAGATATCGCCGTTGGTCGGTTCACCGAACAACTGGCACTGGTGGAGTGCGGCCTTGTCGACGCCGGTGACGGTTTCTGCCGAGTGGCCAACCTTTGCCAACAGGCCGCTCATCCGCGCCACTCCCTTGATCTCGACCTCCCGCCGGGGCTGGCGGAGGACCACTTTCATCGAAAGAGTGAAAGGGTCGAGGCGACGACGGTGAGGAACATACCGATGACCACCACCCAGACGAGGGTCTGGACCAGGCGACGGTTACGCATTGCGGAAGACGGTCGGAGATTCGATGCTCCTAGGGTACGGACCGGTGTCGGATGGTGGCAAGCCGGGTACAGTCCGCTTATGCCCATCAACCTCACGGGAGCGGGAATCGATCGTCTGGTGCGTGGGCTCCGCCGAGGCGATCAGCGGCTCATCTACAGCGGTGCCGCGTTGCTCGCCATGGCACTGTGGCGGCGGAGCCGGCAGCGCGAACCCCGTTTGCTGTACCGCCGCGAGCTGAAACCGGGCAAGGCGGTCACCGTTCATCTCGGCCAGGCTGGAAAGAGTCCCCTTCACGTCGAGCGCGCCGATCCCTAGTGCTCTGTCTGGGAAATAGCGTGAGGGTATCGGCGAGGCCACGGCGTT
>CAYUKI010000033.1:0-12699 GCA_964445235.1 uncultured Acidimicrobiia bacterium
GGTCCCCTCGTTTGTCCGCACCCTCCTCGTCATGAAGCGGATCCTCGCTCAACCAGACGTCTGGGCGGTTGTCGACCGGCACCTGCGACGCAACCGCCGCACTCGCACCCGGGCGTCCTAGCCGACCGCCGGGCGCTGATGCGCCCGCCCACAGTTCGCTCGCCCACAGTTCATCTGTGGGCCCTGGGTAGTACTGGGTACGTGCCAGAACCCTGGGTTCGGTGACGGGCCGGCTGGGTTGTGGCTATGGCTGGGCGATCATGTTGTTGAACTCGACGATGAGCTCGTCGATAGGTCCGGCTTGCGCCTGGACGGCCGTCCAGTAGTCGGGATCCCACTGGGCCCGCAGTTCCTCGGCGGTCTTTCCCTGCTGCTCGACCCAGGTGAAGTACTTGAGGTTGTGGATGCGCTTTCGGTCCCAGTAGGAGAGCTCGTGGACGTGATCGGTCGCCGCCCCCAGCAAGTAACGATGGAAAGCGGCCGCCGCCTCCAGCTCGCTGAACTTGCCTCTCTCCTCGGTCAGCTCCAGCAGGCGGCTCTGATAGAGGTCCATGGAGTCGGTGCCCACGGTCACGACCACGTCGCGGGCGTCGAGTTCGAAGTTCTTGGCGAATTTGACCGCCCCCAACAAGTTGGCGACGCCCGAGATCCCGAGGAGAGGTAGCCGGTCGAGCACCTCGTCGGACACCCCTTGGTCGGCCAAATATTGCCGGCCGGCCGGCTCGTTGAAGAGGCGAGCCAAAGTTACGGCTGCTTCGTCGTCGAGTCCGATGGCGACATCGGTGTTTCTGACGTTGTGCACCCAGGGGACGTGCTTGTCCCCGATCCCCTCGATCCGGTGTTCACCGAACCCGTTGTAGAGGATGGTCGGGCACTGCACAGCCTCGCCGACCGCGATCATCGAGTGCGGAAATTGCTGTTTCAGATAGTCGCCCGATGCGATGGTCCCGGCCGAACCGGTGGTCAGCACGACTCCTCTATACCGCCCACCCACCTTGGAGATGGCCTCGGCGATGGCAGGACCGGTCACCGAGTAGTGCCACAGGTAGTTACCGAGCTCGTCGAATTGGTTGAAGATGACGAGGTTCTGGCCGGAGGCCCGCAGCTCGTTGCACTTGTCGAAGATCTCCTTGACATTGGATTCCGAGCCGGGGGTCTTGATGATTTCGCCGGCCACACTCTCGAGCCACTCGAAACGCTCCCGGCTCATCCCCTCGGGCAGAATCGCCACGGACTCGCAACCGAGCAGGTTGGAGTCATATGCCCCCCCCCGGCAGTAGTTGCCCGTCGACGGCCATACGGCCTTTTGAGAAGATGGATCGAAGTTACCGGTGACCAGGCGAGGAACCAGGCATCCGTAGGCCGCTCCCACCTTGTGAGCGCCGGTGGGAAACCACTTGCCGATCATCTGCACCACGCGGGCTGGTATGCCGGTGAGCTCGGAGGGCCACACGACGTAGTTCACGCCCCCGAACGACCCCCCGCCCGACACCGGTTGGTTGTGCCAGTTGATCCGGAACAAGTTGAGGGGATGAAGGTCCCACAGGCCAATCCCGGTGAGCTGGCTCCTGGTGGTCTCCGGAATCAGCGCCGGGTCCCGCATCTGGGCGAAGGTCGGCAGTTTGATCCGGGCCAACCGGCTGTGCTCGGCCGCCCGCCGACGGACTGCATCGTTGATGGTGAGGTCGATCATGATCGGAGCGACGCTAACAAGTCGCCGGGAGTGGCATCGGCCCGCACCCGATGGGGCCGCCGGCCCGCCCCCTCGACGCCTCGCATGGCCGACCGCACATCCTTCAGACCCGAACCGGTGCTGATGACCACGACCGATTCTTCCGGGTTCAGCGAACCAGCGGCCGACGCCGTCGACAACCCGGCGAAGGCAGCGGCGGCGGCCGGTTCGGAGAACACCCCGGTCGTCGAAGCCCACTCCGGTATCGCCGCCAGGATTGCCTCGTCGGACACCCGCACGTAGCGACCGGCGGTCTCGACGACCGCCTTCATTGCCTTGACTCGGTCTCTCGGCAGGTCGGCCGATATGGAATCGGCCACCGTCGAGGCTTTGATGGCCGGTTTGTCGACCACGTTCTCCGATCGCTCGAACGCTTGGGTGAGATAGTCGCTCCCGGCCGCCTGTACCCCGAAGAGGCGGGGCATGCTGGCGATCCAGCCGAGAGCTAGGGCGTCCTTCAGCCCCTTGTGGACCCCACCGATTATCGAGCCGTCCCCGACCGAGACGAATATGGCGCCCGGCGGCTCCCAGCCGAGCTGCTCGAGTATCTCCAACGCGACGGTCTTCTTCCCTTCCCCCACATAGGGGTTGTAGCCGGTGTTGCGGTTGTACCAACCGAACTCTGCTGCGGCTCGCATGCAGAGGGTGAAGGCGTCCCCATAGCTGCCTTCCACCAGCAGGACCGTGGCGCCGTAGGCGAGCAGTTGGGCGATCTTCGCCTCGGGCGCCGAGCCCGGAACAAAGATGACCGCCCGCTGTCCGGTGCTGGCGCATACTCCGGCCAGGGCGGCAGCCGCGTTGCCGGTGCTGGCGGTGGTGATGACCTCGGCCCGCTCCTCTCCCGCCTTGACGGCAGCGATGGCCGAGGCTCGGTCCTTCAGAGAAGCTGTCGGTTGGCGGCCCTCGTCCTTGATCCATAGCCGGCCCCCGAGGGGTCGGGCGCGCGAGACGTTCAAGAGCGGCGTTCCTCCGATCGGCAATGCGGGTACCGGGGTATCCGAACCAATCGGTAGGAGCGGGCGATATCGCCACATGGTCGGATCGGGTCCGAGCTGGGAGCGGTCCACCGATCCCGAGAGCGCGACATAGTCGTAGACGACGTCGAGTGTGCCGGCTTCCCGGTCACAGACGTAGCGGCCCGGCTCGCTTCGATACCTCTGACCGCAGATCGTGCAGTCCAGGCCGAGGACGAAGGGATTCACTATGTGCTAGTCAACCAGGTCACTCGGGGTCTCCAGCCGGTATCTTGGCCACCTATGCGGATCCTCCTCGCCGACAAGGCCACCCCGTCGCTGATCGCCGACCTGACCGCGCTCGGCCATGAATGCCACCTCGATCCCAACCTGTCCGCCGACGACCTGCCGGCGGTGATCGCCGGTTACGAGGTGCTGGTCGTTCGCAGCACGGTGGTTTCGGCCGCCACCGTCACGGCGTCCAATCTTCTGCGGCTGGTGATCAGAGCGGGCGCTGGCACCAACACCATCGACGTCAAGGCGGCCGCCAGCCGCGGCGTCTATGTGTGCAACGTGCCGGGCAGGAACGCCGTGGCCGTGGCGGAGCTGACCCTCGGGCTCATCCTCGCCCTCGACCGCAACATCCCCGACAACGTCGCCGAACTCCGGCAAGGCCGCTGGGATAAGGGTCGATTTGGAAAGGCCGATGGTCTACTCGGCCGGCATCTGGCCATAGTGGGACTCGGCCAGATCGGGGTTGCAGTTGCTGAACGGGCCGCCGCCTTCGGCTTGGTCCTACATGGACTCGCTCGCCCGGGTCGGAACGACCAGACCGCCGGTCTCATCGACGAGCTTCGCATCCAGCTTCATTCCGACCTCGCGTCGCTGGCAGGCGCCTGCGACATCATCACCTTCCATGTGCCGGGAGGCCCGTCGACCAAGTCCCTCATATCGAAACCCTTCTTGGACCATGTGCGACCCGGATCCCTGATCATCAACACGGCGCGCGGGGACTTGATCGACGAGGCCGCCCTCATCGAAGCGATGGAGACGAAGGGAATCCGCTGCGGGCTGGACGTCTTCCCGGACGAACCCGCAACCTCGAAGACCGCTTACGTCTCGGCCCTCGCTCACCATCCGAACGTTTACGGCACCCACCACATCGGAGCCTCCACCGAACAGGCCCAGAACGCCATCGCCACCGAAGTGGTTCGCATCGTTGACCGGTTCGTGAGGGGCGAGCTGCTCCATTGCGTCAATATCGAGGATCAGGCTCTCGGAACCGCCACGCTTTCCGTTCGCCATTTCGACGAGGTGGGGGTGCTTTCGGAGGTGCTCGGGGTGCTGGCGCAGGTTGGCCTCAACGTCGAACAGATGGAGAACCGGGTCTTTGTGGGAGCCGGCGCCGCCGACGCCATCATCCACGTCCAGGGCGAAGTAACGACCGAATTGCGTGGCCGCCTCGAAGCCATCGACCGAGTGATTCAGGTCAGCGTTACCTGATGGTTCGCGTCTGGCCGATCGGGGGCTACCTGATCAGCCCCGAGCACGCCGCTGCTGTGTCTCCTCCGGCCCATGATGCCCTCACCCCCGAAGAACGAATCGCCCTCGCCGACGCCAACCAGCTCAGCTACCTGAACGTCATTCGCTCGGCGGCCGACTATCCGATCGACGCCAGACCTCCCCCCTCAGAGGTGAGAGCCGGCAACGCCGCTCGCCTGAAGGCGATGATCGACCAGGGGGTCTTCCTTCCCGCCGCCGGCCGGCATTTCTACGTTTATGGTCTCGAGTGGGACGGGCGCCGCCAGTTGGGAGTGGTGGCCGACCTGCCGGTCGGAGATGTCGCGACCGTCGTCAAGCCGCATGAACGGGTGAAACCCGACCGGGCCGCCGAGATGGCCGAATATCTCGCCGAGGTCCATGTCAGTTCCAGTCCGATCTGCCTGGCTTACCGCAGTAACCCATCCATCGACGCCATCGTCGAGGCGGTCGGGCAGACCGATCCGTTGCTTCGATTCGAATCCCCCGGCGACGTGACCCAATCAGTGTGGCGCCTCGACCCGCGCTTGGGTGAGGAGTTGGCTGGCTGTTTCGCCGACCAGGTCAGCTCGTTATATCTGATCGACGGTCATCACCGCACGGCCGCCACTGCCATGCACGCCGCCAGTCATCCCGGGGAGCATTGCCTCCTGGCCGTGATGTTCCCCTCTCATCACCTGGGGCTGGTGGCATTCGACCGTTACGTGGCGGTTGAACCCGGAACGACACCGGAGTTGCTGGGCCGTCTGCGAGAGGAGTTTCTGGTCGAGGACATTCCCGGCCGCCCGGCGGAACGCCCCTCCAAGCGAGAGGAGATCCTCATGTGCCTGGAAGGCGACTGGTTCTTGCTCGTCGACCTTCGACCCCCCCCCGAAGATGTGCTCGCCTCGCTCTCCGTGAGCGTTTTGCACCGGCGGATCCTGGGCCCATTGTTCGGGGCGGGCGACTCCGACGTCACCTACCTTCCGGCCACTTCCGATCTCGAAGCGGTGGAGGCCCGCTGCCGCCGCACCGGGGAGGTCGCCTTTGCGGTCGTCCCTCCCACCATCGACGAGGTCATGGCAGTCTCAGAACTGGGCGGTTTGATGCCCCCTAAGTCCACCTATTTCCTCCCCAAAGTGCGGACGGGAGTGTTCGTGGTCGATCGGTAGTGGTCAACCGTGCCTAGCAGCGAACTCGGTCATATACGCGGTGAGGGCGTCGACGCCTTCGTCGGGCATGGCGTTGTAGATGCTGGCCCGCATGCCGCCGACACTGCGATGCCCCTTCAGGTTGAAGAAGCCGACCGCCTCAGCACCTTTGAGAAAAGCGGCGTCCAACTCGTCGCTCGGAAGGCGAAACACCAGGTTCATCACCGAACGGTGGTCCCGTTCGACCGGTGAGCTGTAGAACCCCCCCGACTCATCGATGGCTAGGTATACCTGGCCCGATCGGCGATCGGCTCGCCGTTTCATCTCGGCGACTCCACCGACCGCCCTCATCCAGTTGAGCACTTTCCCCATCATGTAGATGGCGAACATCGGCGGGGTGTTGAGCAGGCTGCGTTTTTCGGCTTGGAGGTCGAAGCGCAAGTAGGAACCGAGCTTCCGATTGGAGGACTCGAGCACCGACCGTCTGACCACGACGATCGCCAAACCAGCGGGGCCGAGGTTCTTCTGGGCTCCCCCATAAACCAGGTCGAACAGCTCCCAGGGGATCGACCGGCTCAAGTAGTCCGACGACATGTCCGCAACCAAAGGCACACCCAGCCGAGGGAAGTCGACAAACCGGATCCCTTCGATGGTCTCATTGGAGGTGATATGCAGGTAGCGAGTACCCGGCCGGATTTCGATTTCTTCGGGAGCAGGCATCCGGGAGTAGGAATGCGGCCTCCCGTCCCAGCCGGTATAGACCGACCCATAGAAGGCGGCGTCCTTCTCGGCGCCCACGCCCCACGTTCCCGAACGGATGTATGCGGCTTCTTCTCCTTCCCTCAGTAGGTTCATCGGGACCATCGAGAAGGCCAGGACCCCCCCGCCCTGGAGGAAGAGGATCTCGAACTGGTCGGGGACCGCGAAAAGCTGTCGAAACAGAGCGAGGCTCTCCTCGTGAACGGCGTCGTATGCCGCACCGCGATGGCTGTGCTCGATGATCGACATCCCGCTGCCCCGGAAGTCGAGGAACTCGGCCTGGACCTCTTCCAATACCGACAGGGGCAGGGTGCAGGGCCCGGCACAGAAGTTGTAGACACGGGTCATGTCGTCTCCGATTCGTATGGTTGGGGAGAAGATATACGAGGACCAGGTAAGCAGGGCCAGGTAAGCATGGCGGCCTACATCTGGGGGCACGGCCTCCCCGTTGCCGATGCAGCACCGATGCCGACCACTTGGGTGCCGGCGATGAGGTCGTGAAAGGACCGATGTCGGGGATCGAGCGTCATCACGCCGATGGAAGCCAGCACGAGGACCTGGGCGATGATCGACAAGGCCACGAGCGCGACAGAAGTGCTTCCGTCCAATAGGTGAAATACGGCGGTGTGCGCCATCTGCCACGGGGCGAACTTCACAGCCGACCTCGCCAGCGAGCGTCGCAACGAGAGCCCGCGCCCCTGGCCATCGAGGACCAAGCCTACGTCTGGAACCGCCAGGGGCGGATGGGCTCGAACCTCGCCAGGAAGAAACGCAGCTCGGGAGGTTCGTAGACGAAGCGAAGCCCCTCGATATCCCGTCGCCGTGCGCAGACGTCGATCACCGATTCGGCGACGACGTCCATATGGGCTTGGGTGTAGACCCGGCGCGGGATGGCTAGGCGGACGAGCTCGAGTCTCGGATAGTGATGATCGCCGGTGACCGAGTCCCGCCCCGCCGACACCACGCCCCGTTCCATTCCCCGCACCCCGCTTTCTACGTACAGGGCGGCCGCCAAAGCCTGCGCTGGTAGTTCACTCTGGGGAAGGTGGTCGAGGATGGCCTTGGCGTCGAGGAACACCCCATGCCCTCCGATCGGCACTACCAGAGGAACTCCGGCTTTGATGAGGTGGTTCCCCAGGTATTCGACCTGTCCGATTCGGGCGGCGACATGGTCATCGGTCTCGACCATCTCATGAATGCCGGTGGCCAGCGCCTCCATGTCGCGTCCCGCCATGCCGCCGTAGGTATGGAGACCCTCGAAGGCGACCAGCAGCGCTCGCGCCTTCAAGGCGAGGGTGGGGTCGCGGAGTGCCAGGAACCCACCGATGTTGACGAGGTTGTCCTTCTTGGAGGAGACGGTCGCCCCGTCGGAATATGAGCAGATGTCCCGGAGGATCTCGGCGACCGATCGATCTGCCTGGCCCGGCTCTCGCTGCTTGATGAACCAGGCGTTTTCCACGGCCCGAGTGGCATCGAGCATCACCGGGATCCCGTTTCGATGGCACAGCTCGTACACCGCCGCCAGGTTGGCCAACGACACTGGCTGGCCACCCGCCATGTTGACGGTCACCTCCACCGAGACGTAGGGGACCTTGTCCGCTCCGTGCTCGTTGATCACCGAGGAAAGCTTGTCGAGGTCGACATTGCCTTTGAAGTGATGCTCGTTGTAGGGATCGTGAGCATCGTCGATGATCACGTCAACGAACCGGCCCCCGGCGTACTCCTGATGAAACCTGGTCGTCGTGAAGTACATATTCCCGGGGATCACGTCTCCCGGTTCGATGAGGATCTGGCTGAGGATGTGTTCGGCGCCTCGCCCCTGATGTGTGGGAATGACCTCCTCGTACCCATAGACGTCGCGAACCGCCTGCTCCAAACGAAAGAAGGAGCGACTACCGGCGTAAGCCTCGTCTCCGAGCAACATCGCCGACCACTGCCGGTCCGACATCGCCGAAGTGCCGGAGTCGGTCAATAGGTCGATGTAGACGTCGTCGGACCGCAAGAGGAAGGTGTTGTAACCCGCCTGGCGAATCGCCTCCTGCCGCTGCTCCCGGGTGGTCATGCTGATGGGTTCGACCATCTTGACCTTCCACGGCTCTGCCCAACTCCTGGTCATTGGGTCACCTCGCTTGAAGATCGGCAACGTGCTCGAGTTGCAACCGATTCTTACTTAGGGGACCGGTCGAACGCCTTGCGGACTTCGGCAGCCACTTCGTTGAGCGTCTTGGACAACGCCTTACCGAGGGCCTCGCCTGTCTCCTTGAAGTCTTCGTGTACCGCCGGGTCTCGGGCCGCCGCCCCGACCGCGGTGAAGGCGTTGTCAAGGGCGTCGCCCAATCTCTGCAGAGCCTCTTTGACCTCGCCGGTTTCTTCTTCGGCCCGTCGTTGCTCGAAGTGGTACTTGAATTTGAGGCCCAGCCCGGCGAACCGGGAAGCGACCTCGTCCCAGGCTGTCTTGACGTCTGTCATGCCCGCCATGATCAAGCGTTGAAGATGTCGTCAATAGGGCCGTTCGTCCCGCTCTGTCGCAGCCCTTCGTACGTCTCCTGCGCTCGTCGAGGTGTTGCGTGCACCGGTTGAGATCGCCCGCCAGATCCGTGGGTAGGGACGCGCAGGGCTGGATCACTTACTCCCTGTCAACCTGGTAGCATCTGTTTTACCGCTCTCGGTTAGAGGTATGTGCTCGCGCATCCCGGAAGCGGTCTCACCCCCGAGCAGCCTCGCTCGGTCCTCTCGGTTCTCGTCCCAGGTCGTGGCGGATGCTCGAGCGGCCCCTGAACCGAATTGGAGCAATCTCATGATCACCTTTGCCGACCTCGGCGTGTCTGCCGAGTTACTCACCATCCTCTCTGAACGCGACATCACGACGCCCTTCCCGATCCAGGCCGCGGCCATCGCCGACGGGCTCGCCGGCCGTGACGTGTGCGGCCAAGCCCCCACCGGGTCCGGCAAGACCCTCGCCTTCGGCCTCCCCCTGATCGCTCGAGTAGGCGCCGCCACCTCCGGTAGGCCCCGCGCCCTGATCCTGGCGCCTACCCGGGAGCTGGCCGAACAGATCAAACAAGAGCTCGTTCCCCTCGCCAGGGCGCGGGGTCGCTGGGTGACGGCGATCTACGGCGGTGTCGGCTACGAAGCCCAGCGGCGGGCGCTGCGTAACAGAGCCGATGTCGTGGTGGCCTGTCCGGGCCGGCTCGCCGACCTGGTCCGGGAGGGGTCGATCAACCTCTCTGCCGTCGATCTGGTCGTGGTCGACGAGGCCGACCGCATGGCCGATATGGGGTTCCTCCCCGAGGTTCGGCGTCTCCTCGACATGACCTCCCCCCGCCGCCAGACCTGGTTGTTCTCGGCCACCCTCGATCGCGACGTCGCCGTCCTCACCCGGGACTATCAGACCAACCCGGCCATCCATGAGGTTGGGGGCGACCAGGACCGACCATCGGAAGCCCGCCACCTCTTCTGGACCGTCGAGCACCACGACCGTTTGGACCACACCGCCGACCTGATCGAGGCAGCTGGTTCCAGCATCGTCTTCTGCCGAACCCGCCACGGCGTCGACAAGGTGACCCGCCGCCTTACCCAGACAGGAATTCGTGCCGAAGCGATCCACGGCGGCCGCAGCCAGGGTCAGCGGCAGCGAGCCCTCACCGCATTCTCCCGCGGCACCGTTGAGGCATTGGTCGCCACTGACGTCGCCTCTCGGGGGATCCACGTCGACGGAGTGGCAGCGGTCATCCACTTCGACCCTACCGAAGACGCCAAGACCTACCTCCATCGGTCAGGGCGCACCGCCCGGGCCGGAGCCGACGGCCTGGTGGTATCCCTGGTCACCGCCGACCAGGAGTGGCACGTCGGAACGATCCAGCGCTCGGTCGGTCTGGCTTCCCGCTTCGATACCCCCTCGGTTGCCACCCTCGCCACCGCCGGCGAACGAGTCGAAATGTCGACGATCATGCCCCCCGCCCGGAGATCGGACAACAACCGCGGTCCCCGCAGCGGTCGTTCCCGGCGCCGACGCTGAACAAGGCTCACGCCAACAGCCGACGCACCCCATGACGGCACAGGTGAAAGTCAGACTGCAGGTCCGCGGCCTTATGGGCGGCTGATTTATGATGCCTGGGTGACTCGCCCTGTCACCGCTGCGCCGAACCGGAGGGTGTTCGCCGGGTTCCTGGCAATCATCGCTCTGGGCGGATCCAACGCGGTGGCGATCAAGATCGGGAATAGCGAGCTTCCTCCTTTCTGGGGCGCAACCCTGCGCTTTGGCATAGCCACACTGCTACTCGCCGGGATCGCAGCAGTCACCAGGCCCCCGCTGCCCCGAGGGCGGGCCCTATTCGGGGCCGTGCTCTACGGGCTCATCGGTTTCGCGGCCAGCTATGCATTTGCCTACCTGGCCCTGGTCGACGCACCCGCCGGTCTAGCCGGAGTGCTGATCGCCACCGCCCCCCTACTCACTCTCCTCCTGGCCGTCGCTCAGCGGATCGAAGAGTTCCGCTGGCAAGGGCTGGTCGGGTCGTTGCTAGCCGCTGCTGGCATCGCGGTTGTTTTCGGTGACCAGCTCGGCCAACAGGCGCCGCTTGGCTCCCTGCTGGCGCTTTTCTTGGCAGCTCTTTGCATCGCTGAGACCAACGTTGTCGCCAAGCGGATTCCGCCCGGTCACCCGGTCTCGGCAAACCTCATCGGCATGGCGATCGGCACCGTCGTCCTTGGCGCCATTTCTCTGGGCGCCGGAGAGACCTGGGCGCTGCCGACCCAGGCGGACACCTGGGCTTCCGTCCTCTACTTGGCCAGTGTTGGTTCGGTTGCTCTTTTCCTGACCTATTTGTTCGTCCTGGGTCGTTGGACCGCCACCGCGACCTCCTATGCCCTCTTGTTGATGCCGCTGTGGACGGTTGCCGCCGCCGCCTTCCTGCTCGACGAGTCGATCAGCCCAGCGTTCGTGTTAGGCGGCGTGCTAGTGATCGGAGGCACCTATGTTGGTGCCTTCCTTAGCCCCCGGCCCCGCGAGGCGCCGGTCTGCCAGACGTGTGAAGCCGCGCCGGTAGCCGTTGCTGCCAGCGCCGACCGTGTCACCAGCTAGGTGGTCTAACGCAACCCCGGCCAATTCTCCCGATGGTCGCACCTCGTGAGCGGGCCGCCCGTTGCTCGGCTACCTTTTAGGACGTGCCATCCGATTCCTCAACCCCGGAAACCAGATACGCCAGGCGGCCGGGGTCGAACATCGCCTACCAAGTCCTCGGTGACGGCCCCTCCGATCTGGTCTTCATGTCGGCCTGGTTCAGCCACATCGATGGACGCTGGGAGGAGCCACTCTTCGCCCGGATGCTCCGGCGTTTCGCCTCCTACAGCCGATTGATCGTCTTCGATAAGCGCGGGAGCGGCGCCTCCGATCCACTTCCGACTCCGGCTGCTATCTGGGAGGACTGGGCCGACGACATCCGCACCGTCATGGACGAGGCTGGCTCGCCGAAGGCGGCCGTCATTGGGGTCGGTGATAGCGGACCGATCGCCATGCTCTTTGCGGCGGCCCACCCCGAGCGCGTGTCGGCGCTGGTACTCGTCAACACCGCGGCCAGATTCACCAGGGCGCCCGACTATCCCTGGGGGAAGTCGCCGGAGGAAGTGGAGGCGTTCCTAACGCGCGAGGAGGAGACCTGGGGAACAGCCGAGATGCTCGACATGTTCACTCCGAGCAAGGTCGACGACCAGCAGTACCGCCGGTGGTACGCGAAGTACCAGCGAATGTCGGCCAGTCCCGCCTCCAGCACGACTGTGGCCAGGCACATCTTTGGAATGGACGTCCGACACTTCCTCGGCAACATCCAGGCTCCCACGCTGGTCATCCAACGCTGCGAACTCCCCATGTTGGCGGTGGAGCACGGCCGCTTCCTCGGAGAGCACATCCCTCACGCCAAATATGTAGAGCTGCCCGGGAAGGACTACTTCATCTACCTGGGCGAGCAAGACATACTTGATCGAATCGAAGAGTTTCTCACCGGTGTCCCTGTTCAGATGGAACCCGACCGAGTGCTGGCAACGGTCGCCTTCACCGACATCGTGGGTTCCACCGACCAGGCCGTCAAGCTTGGCGATCGGCGCTGGCGTGAGCTGATGGACGCGCACGACGACCTCGTGCGAAGACGGCTCAACGAATACCGCGGCCGGTTGATAAGGACCACCGGCGACGGGATGCTCGCCACCTTCGACGGCCCGGCCCGGGCCGTTCGCAGCGCCTTCGCCATCCGGGACGGGTTGTTGGGCATGGGACTGGACATTCGCTCCGGCCTCCACACCGGGGAGGTCGAGATCCGAAACGAAGAGATCGGTGGGATAGGGGTGCACATCGGCGCCCGGATCATGTCGATGGCGCAACCGAGAGAGATCCTGGTGTCGAGCACGGTCAAGGAACTGGTGGTTGGATCCGGTATCAAATTCGAAGACCGCGGAGAGCATGAGCGGCGCCTGCTCGTATCCCTCGAGCGAGACTCCGGCCGGCCGCAGCACCGCCGCGGCGCAGATCAGGATTCCCATCGCCACGACGGATCCGAATCCCATGCCGATCGTCGCCACGGCGCGATTCACGTTC
>CAYUKI010000034.1:0-12040 GCA_964445235.1 uncultured Acidimicrobiia bacterium
GTCCGGATCAAGGTGGTCTTGCCGGCCCCGTTGGGGCCCACCAAACCAAAGATCTCCCCAGCCTGGACATCGAGGTCAACCTCGGCAAGGGCCACGACGTTGCCGTAGGCCTTGCTCAACGATACGACCTCAATGGCTGCCAAGTTCAACCTCGCCGGCGAGAAACCCAACCCTCCCGGACCTTACAACATTCTTACCGTCTTACCATTGGCGCCTTATGGACCGGGTCAACCATGAGGGAATGACCACCGGTAGCGGACCGATCGATACGGCGCGGGTGCTGATACTCATCCAGGGTGGGATCCTCCTCACGTCCACGGTCGAGTCCTCGTTGGCGTCCACGGCCTTCGGCCTGTCACCGGCCGTCGGGCTGACGGCGGTCTCGGCACTTCTGGCCCTGACCGCCGCCGCCGGATTGGTTCGAAGGGCCCGGTGGGCGAGGAAGGTGACCTTGTTCGGCGAGGCTTACCTCCTGGTGACATTGTTGATCGACATGGCCATCTCGCTCCTGATGACCCAGACGCCGCTCGGTTTGGTGCCGCTGCTGACGAGAGGTGTGGTTCCGGTGGCCGTTTGGAGGCTTCTCCGCCAACCGGCGGTCTCGGCCGAGTTCCAGCCAACGACGGCTCCTGAGCGTTCCCTTGACGAGCACCCAGTCCATGAGGGACTGATGCCATGATCTCGATTCTCGCCCACGTCGATTCCATACCCGACAACGGGTCGGCCAGCCAGGGAAGCCCCCTCTACGACGTGCTGCCCACTCACGGGCTCGGGGTGCTACTCGTGCTCCTGCTGCCCATGGCCGCTTGGTGGGTACGACGGCGGGTGAGTCGGGGAGCACGATGGGCCGGCCGGTTGCTCGAGCAATACCGGGGCCTTCCGTCCACCCACCGGCTGCTCTTTTGGCTGCTCATCGCCAGTGCCACCATCCACCTTGGGTTGGTCCCGACCCACGATCACGACGGTTTCCCGGCTCTTTACCTCGCCGACGCCGTCCTCCTCGGGTGGGCCGCTCGACGGTTAGCCGGCGGGCGCACCTGGCGAAGGTTGACTGTGGTGGTCTTGACGGTTTCGATCGTCGGCTACTGGATATCGGGTCTGGCTGGCAACCCACCCGACCAGGTCGGGATGGTGACCAAGCTGGCCGAGCTGGCCGCCCTGGGCCTTGCGATCGAGCCCATGCGCCCCGGCCGGATTCGGCGACTCCTCACGTCGTCGGCGACGGTGTCGTTGGTGGTGCTCACCGGGCTGTTTGCTTGGGGGGGGGCATTCGTAGCAGCAGGCGCTGGCGACCATCGCATCGGTAACGTCCCCGGACCCGGCACGTTGCTCCCGCCCGGAGAGGATCGACCCCCAACCGCCGAGGAGCAACGGGCTGCCGAGGATCTTTACGATGCGGTAGGAGTTTCCATCGCCAAGTACGCCGATCTCAAACTGGCAGCAGCCGACGGTTACCAGGTCGACAGCATCGTCGGCATCGACCACCATGCCGGAAACCCGGCGTTCGGCAAAGACGGCCGCGTCCTCGACCCGGTGCGACCCGAGTCCCTGGTTTACGCCCAGACGCCCGGGGGCCCCGTTCTGCTCGGCGCAGTTTTCGAGATGCCGGCCGCCGGTCAGCCGGGACCGGCCGTAGGCGGACCGCTCACGGTCTGGCACGGCCACGAGAACGTCTGCATCACCGCGGCTCCACCCTTTCTAACCGGTCTGCTCTCCCCGTTCGGCACTTGTCCGGTGGGCTCGATCAACATCCCGGTGACCGGTGAGTTGCTGCATGTCTGGATCGTCCCTGGAGCGCCTGAGCGGTTCGGCGAGTTGAGTGACGACGTCCGCCGCTCCTACCTGGCCCAGTTCGACCTCTGATCGGAGCCGCTCATCGATTTCGGCCCCAGTGCGTCGGCCGGTCAGCGGGCCAGCCGGCGCTTTCCCTTGGCGGTGGTCACCCCGGCCATGGCGATCGCCAGCGCTGTGGTGCCAATGGACTTCTCGTCAGGAACCGGGACTATTGCCGGCGCCGCCCGCCGGGTTAGAACGACGTGAACGGCGCCGTGGACCACCGCCCACAGTGCCGCTGCGGTCGGGGCCGGGTCCAGCTCGGGGCGGATCTCCCCGGCGGTCTTCGCTTCCGCCACCAACGTCACCAGACCCGACAGTGTCTGATGCCCGGGGTCGTTGGGCAGTTCGGATTCGGGCATTCCCTCGGGAACCGTGCCGAACAAAACCAGATACTGCTGCGAGTTGTCCAACCCGAAGGCCACATACTCCTCACCCATCCGCTTGATCCGCTGGATAGGACTGTCGCCCGACGTGAGCACGGGGACCAGCCGAGCGGCGAAGAGCTCGAAGCCTTGACGGCAGCATTCGTAGAAGAGCCGCTCCTTGTCCTCGAAATGAAGGTAGATAGCAGGCGAAGTGACGCCAACCCGCTCGGCCACGTCTCGGATCGAGACGGCGGCCACCGAACCACGCTCGAGGAGTAGTTGCTGGGCGGCAGCGATGATCTGCTCACGAAGCCGAGTCCCTTCCCCCTTCCGGGCCCGGTGGCGCCCCGACCCGCCCGGGGCCGGCCGGGCGGGTCGCTTCGAGATGGGGGTAGCCGTCAAACCGTCTCCAGGGTAGGGACCGACTCCAACTGACCTTGCTCACTGAAGCCGAACCGTTCGTAAATGCGTTTCATCCAGGCCGGGGCCCACCAGTTGGCTCGGCCGGCGAGCCGCATGAAGGCCGGGACCAGGGTGGCACGCACCACGAAGGCGTCGACCAGCACGGCCACCGTCATGCCCACTCCGAACATCTTCATGAACGAGACCCCCGAAGTGGCGAAGGCTCCAAACACGACCGACATCAGAAGGGCGGCGGCGGTAACGATGCGTCCGGTTCGTTCCAACCCGAGAGCCACCGACGTCACGGTGTCACCACTGCGGTCGTGCTCTTCCTTGATGCGCGACAGTAAGAAGACCTCGTAGTCCATCGACAGCCCGAAGGCGATGGCGAACATGAGGATGGGCATCGTGATCTGAAGGCTGCCGGTCGCCGTGAACCCGAGAACCTCCGAGAGGTTTCCCTCCTGGAATATCCAGACCATCGAACCGAAGGTCGCCGACAGCGACAGCAGGTTCAAAACGACCGCCTTGGCGGGAACCAAGACCGACCCGAACATCAAGAAGAGAACCACGAAAGTGACCACTCCGATGATGGCGAGTGCCAGCGGCAGGTCGCCGATAAGGGAAGCCTTGATATCGACGAGAGAGGCCGACTCCCCGGTCACCCCCACTGCGACTGGCGCCCCCAGACGGCGAACCTCGGCCACCAGGTCCTCGGCCTCCCCGCTGCTCGGGTCGACGGCAGGTATGGCGTTGAGGTAGGTGCCGACTTCTGAGAGGAAGCGGCCATTGGCGGGCCCGGGTGGGAGGACTTGCACGCCTCCCACATAGCTGCCGGTGGCGGCGTCCACCCGCGCCACTCCGTCGAGTGTGGACAGGCTGGCGGCGTAGCCATCGATGTCCTCGCTGTTGACTAACCCCTCTGCCACCACCTGAATGGGCGACGACTCGAACCCGTCGAACTCGGCCCTCAGCACGTCACCAACCTGGCGCGCCTCGGAGGTCGGCGGAAGCACCCGATCGTCGGCGTTGCCCAGCTCGACTCGGAAGAAGGGTGCCCCGAGAAATAGGAGCAGGCCGACCGACAACGTGGCAATCGGTATGGGGCGGCGCATCACGGCGGTGGCCAGGCGATGCCATACGCCCGTGCCTTCGGGTATCTGACGAAGACGCCGCACCCTCAGCTTGTTGACTCGGTGCCCAAGCACCGCAAGGAGGGCAGGCAGGACCACAACGGCACCGATCGCCGCCAGCGCCACGACGGCGATACCGGAGTACCCGAACGACCGCAAGAACGCCAGCGGGAAGACCAACATCGAAGCCAGCGAGGCCATGACGGTTCCGGCCGAGAACAGCACCGTCCTCCCGGCCGTCCGCATGGTCCGGCGGACCGCTTCCTTCGGATCGAATCCGCCGGCCAGCTCCTCGCGAAATCGCGATACAACGAAGAGGGCGTAGTCAATAGCCAGGCCCAGGCCGAGCGCCGTGGTCTGATTCAGGGAGAAGATCGACACCTCGGTACCGCGGGCGATCAGGTCGAGGACGAGGAAGGTGCCGACGATGGCGAAGACGCCCACCGCCAGAGGGAGCAGCGCCGCCACCACCGTCCCGAAGACGATCACCATCAGGATCAGGGTGATCGGGAACGCGATTGCCTCGGCCCGCACGAGGTCGCCTTCGACGGTGGCATTGACCTCGGCGAATAGAGCACCAGGACCCCCGACCAGGATTTCGAGACCCTCAAACTCTCCTCGGTATTCTTCGGCGAGCAGGCCCGAGCGTTCGAGGACCGTGCTCTGGTCGCCGTCGAGGTTGGCAAAGATCATGGCCCTGTTGCCACCCTTGCTCCGCAGAGGGGGCGGCGAACCGAGTGACCAGTAGCTGCTCACGCCAGTGACCCCATCCTCGGCGCCGAGGGCCTCGGTCAGGGCGACCCCGGACGCGACAGCCTCAGGGGAGTCGATGGAACCCGCCGAGGTGGCGACCAACACCAGATCGGGGGAACGCACCCCGAAATTGTCGACGAGGAACTCGCTTGCGATCACCGACTCGGCGGCCGGATCCTCGAAGCCGCCGCTCGACAATCGGTCGGCTACCCCGCCCCCGACGGCACCCGCCACGACTAACCCGACAAGGGCAAGGATGAGGATGGGAATCCGTCCTCGCACCACCAGCTCCGACAACTTACGCATCATCCGCCTCCTGAGTTATCAATGGTCAGTTATCACCGCTAACTTAGCACCGCTAACTCAAGACTGTCAACCCGCTGCGAACCCAGGGTTCCAGGTAGTCCCCAGTACTACCCAGCGCCCACAGATCAACCGTGGGCCGGTCGACCGGCGCCGTTTTCCCCTGGCACGCTGGACTTTTACACTCGCCGCGATGGAATGGACCGATGTCGTGGAGAAGGCTCGTCAGATCGGCTGGACCACCTACATCGGGACTACCGACCAGGCCGGCCAGCCCCACGTAGCGGTGGTGGCACCGGGTTTCAGCGACGACGGCCATGTCTGGTTCGTGACTCGCTCGGGCACCAAGAAGCTGGCCAACCTGCGCAAGAACCCGAAGGTGGGGATGCATTGGCCGATCGGGGGGCAGGGACCGGGTGAGCTGTTCGTACGCGGTGTCGCGTCGGTCCTCGACCGGGTGGAGAATCAGAGGATCTGGAACTCCGGCATCTTTCCCTATGACCTCTCCGAGTTCTGGAAGGGACCGGACGATCCCGATGTCGTCTTCGTCGATATCACTGCCGAATACGCCACGTTCATCGACGGGACGTTTACCCGTCATCGGTGGTACCGATGAGTCCTTACGAGAGGCTGGCCTCCCTGATCGGCAGCGAACTCGGGGTCTCCGACTGGTTTGAGATCACCCAGGAACGTATCGACGCCTTCGCCGACGCCACCGAGGACCACCAGTGGATTCACGTCGACCGAGAGCGGGCGTCGGCCGGCCCCTTCGGGCGGCCCATCGCCCATGGATTCCTAACCTTGTCCTTGCTTCCCTTCCTGTCCGGGCAGATTCCCCTACCCGTCGAGCAACCGAAGATGGGGATCAATTACGGGCTCGACAAGGTCCGTTTCATCGCCCCGGTCCCGGTCGGGTCGAACGTGCGAGCCAGGGCGGTGCTGTCCGAGGTGACCGAGATCCCGAGGGGAGTTCAGGTCAAAAGAACCGTGACGGTCGAAGTGGAGGGTTCGGAGAAGCCGGCTTGCGTGGCCGAGACCATCAGCCGGCTGCTGTGGTGAAGACCACCCTTCCTCTTCGAAACACAGACGGCCTCGTCCAGAAGTGACCTCCAGGTGAGGTTTGGCTGGCAGAATCAGAGCCCTCTACCCCCGCCAATGACGATGACCTCACCGGTGATGAAGGAGGCTGCTTCCGAGGCCAGGAAGGCAATCAGCTCGGCCACCTCCTCGGGCCGGCCCATCCGACCGAGCGGGATGGCCGCCACCATCTTCTCCCTGACCTCGGCAGGGATCGCCATCGTCATTTCGGTCCCGATCAGGCCCGGCGCCACCGCGTTCACTCGCACCCGGGGAGCCATCTCCAGGGCGAGTGCCCTGGTCAGGCCCACCAGGGCTCCTTTCGACATCGAGTAGTTGAACTGCCCGAAATTGCCGAGGTAGGCGCGCGACGCCATGTTGACGATGGCAGCGCCGTCAGCGAACGCCAGCGCTCTGCTCAGTCGGTAAGCGGCCCCCAGATTGACATCGATCACCCGGAGGAACTGCTCCTCAGACATGTTGACCAGGCGGGCATCGTCGGTGATCCCGGCGTTGTTCACCAGCACACCCACCACCCCCCCCCGGCTGTCGACTGCCTCCAACACCGCCGCCGTACCATCGTCGGTGGTGAGGTCGGCAACCACGCCGGAGAAGTCCGCCGCGACGTCCACGCCAACCACGTCAAACCCAGCCGTCACCAGCCGGCCGCACATCGCCGCCCCGATTCCCCGGGCCGCACCGGTCACGACGGCCAACCGGCTCACGGTTGCAACCTGCCGAGATGAGACCCGCCCAGGCGAACCAACTCACCGGTTGGACCACCGCCTTCGGTCAGGCGGGCCGCCCAACGCTCCACTTCGCCATCGACGACGCCTTCATCGACCGCGAGGATGTTCACGGACCATCCCGACTTCAGACCCTCGATGCCGGCGGTGCGAGCGGCACTCAACAACCCACAGGCGATCATCGCAGGGCATGCCCCCCGGCGGCCGAAGAGATCCTCGGACTGCACCACATAGACCACCGGCACTCCCTCCTGAGCAGCCTGCTTGGTGAATTCAAAGGCCCGGGTCAGTTCGGCCCGGACCGACTCCCAGTCGTCAGGGACTACCGCCGCCAAGAAGGCGCCGGGCGGAAGGTCGAGGGGTGTCAACGAAGTCCCACCTCTGCCGAGACCTCGTCGGTATGCGCACCAAGTTCGGGGGGGGGGATCTCTCTCAACGCTGGCGATCCATCCACCCAGATTGGCGAACCGGTCACAGAGCCCCCATCCATGTCGATCCGCATCCGCCGCGCTTGTACCTGGCGATCGGTGAAGACCTCGGGAAGTGTCATCACCCGACCGGCCGGGAGTCCGGCCTTCTCGAAGACTTCCATCCACTCCCCGGTGGTACCTCCAACGAGCACTCGAGCGGTCCGTTCCGCTATCTCGGTGCGATGGGTCAGGCGTTCCTCGTTGCCCAGGTAGTCGACCTCGACCCCGAGCACCTCGCAAAACAGCCGGTAATGCCGGTCGGAGACGATGGCAACGGCGATGTGGCCGTCGGCGGTCGTAAACACCTGGTTGGGGGCAAGAAACGGAGAAGCGCTCCCGGTCCGATCGGGTTGCCGGGACTGGTGGAAGTACAAGCTGTTCCAGCCCCCCTGCACGGCGATGAGACCGTCACGGAGAGAGACATCCAAGGAGGCGCCCCGGCCTCCCGCCAAAGCAGCGGCGATGGCGAAGGCGGCATTGGTCCCGGCCATGTAGTCCCCGATGGTCGTGGCGGTCTTCTGCGGACCGGAGCCGGGTTCGCCGTTGATCGACAACATGCCCGATTCAGCTTGGAAGATCACGTCCACCCCCGCCCTGCCAGTATCCGGCCCGGTGCCGCCGAAACCGGAGATGGCGCAGTAGACGAGCCCGGGGTGTCGGCGCCGGAGTTCCTCGGCGCCCAAGCCGGCCCGCTCCATGGCGCCGGGGCGCAGGTTGTGTAGGACGACCTGGGCGTGGTCGCACAACCATGCCGCCGCCGCCCGCCCGTCGTCGTCGCCGAGATCGATCACCACGCTGCGCTTGCCGCGGTTGACGCTGGCGAAGAACACGCTGCCAGGCGGCTCGTCTCGGATTCCCATCCGGAAGGGCCCGATAGCGCGGGCCAAGTCGCCCCCGGGCGGCTCCACCTTCACCACGTCTGCTCCCATGTCGGCCAGGAGCATGCCGGCGTAGGGACCCGCCACCAGATTGCCGAATTCGATCACCCGGATGCCGACCAGCGGGCCGCTCACACCCGCTCCACCACCACAGCGATACCTTGACCGACCCCGATGCACATGGCCGCCAACCCGTAGCGGGCCCGCCGGCGGCCGAGCTCGTGAACGAGGGTCCCCACCAGCCGTGCTCCTGACGCTCCCAGGGGATGCCCGAGGGCGATGGCCCCGCCGTTGACGTTGACGATCTCCTCCTCGAAACCCAACTCCGTCCGGCAGGCCTCCGATTGGGCGGCAAATGCCTCGTTCAACTCCACCAGCTCTACATCATCTGCGGTGATGCCCGCCCTCGCCATCGCCTTGCGGGAAGCTGGCACCGGTCCGATCCCCATCACGTCGGGATGGACGCCCGCAGCTCCACTCGCCACGAGCCGCGCCAAGGGGGTGAGCCCGTGATGGGCGAGGCCCTCTTCGGTGGCCAGCAGCAAGGCCGCCGCGCCATCGTTGAGCGGAGACGAGTTGCCGGCGGTGACCGACCCGCCCGCTCGGAAGACCGCTGGCAGCCGGGCAAGCGCCTCCAGCGATGTGTCGGGCCGCGGCCCCTCATCGTCTTTCACCAAGACCATCGATCGCATGCGGTGATCACCGGGTGCCTCGATGGGCACTATCTCCTCGGCGAGCCGGTCGACGGCGGCCACCGCCCGCTGGTGGCTGCGAAGCGCCCAACGGTCTTGCTCCTCCCGAGTGATGCCGTACTTCTCCGCCACGACCTCGGCTGTTTCACCCATCGACAGCATCCCATAGAACTCGGACATCTTCGTATTCACAAACCGCCAACCGAGGGTGGAGTCGGCCACCTCGGGTGCACCGGTGGGAAACGAGCGGTTGGGTTTGGCCATCACATACGGAGCCCGACTCATCGACTCCGACCCGCCGGCGATCATGATCTCGCCCCATCCGTCTGCCAGGGCGTGGGCGGCGGTGATGACGGCCTGCATGCCCGAGCCGCACAGGCGGTTGACGGTGAGCCCGCCGGTTTCGATCGGCAGGCCTGCCAGTAACACCGCCATGCGCCCGACGTTCCGGTTGTCTTCGCCTGCCTGGTTGGCGGCACCCCACACCACGTCCTCGACGGCGGCACGGTCGAGATCGGGATGACGATGAAGGAGGCCGCCTATGGCGTGGGCGGCCAGGTCATCGGGCCGCACATGTGCCAGCCGGCCGCCCAGCCGCCCCATCGGCGACCGGCAAGCATCGACTATGAAGACGCCCGACAGTTGGCCGCCCAGGGCCTACCGGCGCCCCTTCTTGGGGGGGGCGGCGGGGCGTCGCTTGGGTGCTTTCTTACGGCGGGTTCTTGCCGTCAAGCTCGAGTCGGCCAGTTTGAGTAGGCGTTCCACCGCCGAACGGCCGTAGATGGGCACGACCCAGCGTGAGTGCTTGGCGTAGGCGTTGCCGGCCTCGAAGCCAGCATCGCGCAGCCACCGCCGCACCTCTCTTGCAGCGGAGGCGGTTTCCACGACCAGGCGTGCCTCCCATCCCTTGCGGTAGCTCTGGCTGTCTTCGGCCCTGCGACGATCAGAGCTCGGAACACGTACGTAGCCGCGCTCCGAGTAGAGCTCGGCCAGTCGGCGTTCGGCCTCTCGTTTTTCCATGCGAGCAGGCTAGCGAATGTAGCTAGGGTGGGGGGGGTTATGACCCACCTTGTTGAAGCCCGCGATTTGGTCAAAAAGTTCGGTGACCTCATCGCCGTCGACGGGATCGATTTCGACGTCGAGAAGGGCGAGGCGTTCGGGTTCCTCGGGCCAAACGGGGCGGGCAAGAGCTCCACGATGAAGATGATCGGGTCGGTCTCTCCGGTCACGAGCGGCAGTCTGTCGGTCTTGGGAATGAACCCGGCCACCCACGGGTCGCAGATACGAGCTCGCTTGGGGGTGGTGCCCCAGGAGAACAACCTCGACACCGAGCTGACGGTTGGAGAGAACCTCTACGTGTACGGCCGTTACTACGACCTGCCCGGAAGAGTCATCCGGCGCCGGATCGATGAGTTGCTGGAATTCGTCCAACTTGCCGAACGCCGCAACGACAAGGTCGAGCCGTTGTCCGGGGGGATGAAGCGCCGGCTAGTCATCGCCCGCGGCCTCATCAATCAGCCCGACTTGTTGATCCTGGACGAACCCACCACTGGCCTCGACCCGCAGGCGCGGCATCTCTTGTGGGACCGCCTCTACCGATTGAAGCAGCAGGGGGTGACGCTGATTATCACCACCCACTACATGGACGAGGCAGAGCAGCTTTGCGATCGGCTGGTGGTCATGGACAAGGGCAAGATCGTGGCGGAGGGCTCACCACGATCGCTCATCGAAAGCCACTCCACCCGGGAGGTCGTCGAACTGCGCTTCCCGGTGGGGGTGCAGGAGACCGTGCTGGCCCAACTGGAAGGCGTCGCCAAACGGGTCGATCCACTCCCCGACCGAGTACTGCTGTACTCCGATCATGCCGACGCCACGGTTGCAGAACTCGCCGAGCGGGACATCCACCCCGAGGTGATGCTCACCCGCCGCGGCACTCTCGAGGATGTCTTCCTCCGGCTCACCGGCCGGACCCTGGTCGATTGATGAGAACCCCGGCTCCGCTTCGAGTCACCGAGGCGTCGGCGCGCGTTTACCGGAAGGTCTGGCGAGGGAGCGTCATCTCCACCTTCCTCAACCCGATCTTGTACCTGACGGCCATCGGGCTCGGCCTGGGTTCGCAGGTTGAGGCCGCCGCCTTCGGCGACGTCTCCTACCTCACCTTCCTGGCCACGGGAGTCCTAGCCGCCACGGCCATGCAGACCGGGTCGGGAGAAGGCTCGTACCCGGTCATGGCAGGTCTCAAATGGGTCAAGGATCTCCACGCCGTCACCACCACCCCGATCGGAGTGGCCGATCTCGTCGTCGGGATGGCCATCTGGTGGGTGATGAGGATCGCCTTCTCGGTGCTGGTCTTTGCGCTGATCGCCACCTTGTTCGGGGCGTTCTCCCTGACGACGGCGCTCGCCGCCATCGGGCCGGCGGTACTCACCGGCATCGCCTTTGCGGCGCCGGTGTCGGCGTGGACGGCCAGCATCGAAAACGACGTCCACCTGAGCACGTTCTTTCGCTTCGCGATAATGCCGCTTTTCCTCTTCTCCGGGACGTTCTTCCCCATCACCAACCTGCCGTCCTGGCTCCAGCCGGTGGCGTTCGTGTCGCCGCTCTGGCACGGTGTCGAGCTCACCCGAGGGGTGGCCGGACTCCCGGGTAGCCCACGATGGCCCTGGCAGATCCACACCGGGATCCTGGTCGCCCTGACTGCGGTGGGGCTGGTGTTGGCGGTCCGGAAGTTCTCGAAGAGGCTGCGGGTATGAGCACGCCGGTGCTGGATAAGGCTCCGGCTCCCCCGGGTCGGCCGCTGGGGCGGGGGGCGCTTCGATTGCTGGAGCGGAATCTGATCATCTACCGGCGGAACTGGATCCTCCTGGTCTCTGGTTTCTTCGAGCCGGTCTTCTACCTGTTCGCCATCGGCATCAGCCTCGGCCAGGACGTACGCGACCCACTTCCCGGCGTCTCTTTCGCCGCCTTTGCCGCGCCGGCGATGCTCGCTTCCTCGGCCATGAACGGGGCAATCTTCGAAGCGGCCATCAACTTCTTCTTCAAGCTGCGTTACCAGAAGACCTACGACGCCATCCTCTCGACTCCCATCGAACCGGCCGAGATCGCGTTGGGGGAACTGGGATGGTCGTTGGTGCGGGGCGGTATCTATGCGGCCGGATTCCTGGCAGTCATGGTCGCGCTGGGGTTGATGCTTTCGCCGTGGGGATGGTTGGCGCTACCCGCCGCCATCTTCATCGGCCTCGCCTTCGGTGGTGTCGGCATGGCGGCCGGGACGTTCATGCGGAGCTGGCAAGATCTCGACTTGGTGACGGCCGTCACCCTGCCCCTGTTCTTGTTCTCAGGGACCTTCTTCGAACTGAAGGGGGTGGCCGCCTGGATCGGGCAG
>CAYUKI010000035.1:0-6712 GCA_964445235.1 uncultured Acidimicrobiia bacterium
CCTGAATGATGCCGGTGTGATCGGGTTCTCGCTCAACGGCAAGTCGTTCCCGGCCACGGATCCTTATGTGCAGAAAGTCGGAGACTGGGTGCTGATCCACTACTTCAACGAGGGTCTCCAGATCCATCCGATGCATCCCCACCAGTTCCCGCAGCTGGTTTTCGCCAAGGACGGAATCCCACTCGACAGCCCCTATTGGGCTGACACCCTCAACGTCGCCCCTGGCGAGCGGTATTCGGTGCTCATGCACCTCGACCGGGAAGGTGTGTGGGTCTGGCATTGCCACATCCTCAACCACGTCGAGAGGGAGAAGGGCATGTTCGGAATGGTGACCGCCTTCGTCGTGCAGCCCTGACCGAGGCTATCTCGCAACGGCTGGGTCCGTCAGACGATTCCCAGGTCGGGGTCGAGATCGAGGGCGCGGGCCGCCTCGGCCTCGGCCTCCATGCGCTGGAGCCGCCGGTAGTAATCGGGGTACTCCCGCAGATGGGCAAGTGCGATCTTGCCGGTCACCACCGGATCGTCGTGGGTGACGTCGGTTTCAGGCGATCTGGTTCCGTGCTCGAACTCGACGTTCACTCCACTCCAGAAGTCGGTGAGGTCGAACTCCTCTTGTGCAAACTCGATTCCGAGCGTGGCGGCGATGCCGCCGGCTTGAACCTGGTCGATTGTCGTCATACTGACCTCCTCGTCATGGAGCATGAGATCGACGGGTCCCCGGCGGCCAGAGCCCAACGACCCGATCGTCGTCTCCTGTGGCGGGGGCCCGGAGCCCTTCGCCAAGCGTCGGCGGAAAGGAAGGTCAGTCATGAGCGGGGGTACGTCCGAAGCGGTTGGATACGCCACCCCGAAGGTACCGATCGCCGAACCCGGAGACACGGCAGGTGAGATCCGGAGGAGGCTGGTCGGTGTACGGTACGAATCGGTCGAAGAGGTGGCAGTGTGCACCGGCGACCGGCTGGTAGGGCTGGTGTGTCTCGAGGATCTGCTGGCGAGCGATGATGGAACCATCATCTCCGACCTCATGGATGCCGACCCCCCCACCTTTGCCCCGGGGGCCGACCAGGAGGTGGTGGCTCGCAAGGCGGTTGAGCACGGCGAAGGCAGTCTGGCGGTAGTCGATGCGGCTGGTCGGTTCGTTGGGCTGATCCCCCCCGCCCGGTTGCTGTCGGTGCTCCTCGACGAACACGACGAGGACCTCGCCCGGTTGGGCGGTTACCTTCACAGTACCGAGTCGGCGCGGCGGGCCGCCGAAGAACCGGTAACACGGCGCTTCCAGCATCGACTTCCCTGGCTGCTGATCGGGTTGATGGGGGCACTGCTGGCTGCGGTGATCGTCGGGCGGTATGAGGCGAAGCTGTCCGAGGACCTCATCATCGCCTTTTTCGTGCCGGGCATCGTGTACCTGGCGGACGCCGTCGGTACGCAAACCGAAACGCTCATAGTGCGGGGCCTTTCCGTGGGGGCTTCTGTGCGTACCACGGCTCGCAAGGAGGTCATCACCGGCGTTCTGGTCGGAGCCACCCTGGCGGCCGTCTTCATCCCAATCGGCCTGCTGGTCTGGAAAAGGGGCGATGTCGTGGCGGCGGTGGCGCTGGCGCTATTTGCGGCCTGCTCGGTCGCCACGATCGTGGCCATGTTGCTGCCGGCGCTGCTGGCGCGACTCGGGACGGATCCGGCCTTCGGATCGGGCCCCCTGGCCACGGTGATCCAAGACCTCCTCTCCATACTGATCTATTTCGCAGTCGCCACCGCGATCGTTGGCTGAGGCCGAGCGCGGCCGGCCCAGCCCTCATACAGGCTTGACCACCAACACGTCACAACGGGCCAGATGTAGGGCGCGGTGGCTGGTGCTGCCCAAGACCAAGGCGGCAACCTCGCCACGTCCGCGGGTGCCGATGATCAGCCGCTTAGCGGTCACGTTCTTGGTGTAGTCGACCAACGTGTCGGGCGGGTAGCCCTCCAGGTCGACCTTTTCGACCACCACGCCTCTTCGGCTCAGATGGGGCTCGAGTCGAGCCCACAAGGCCTGCCGGGCCTTCTCCATGATCTCGGCCGTGTTCAACGGTTCTGCACCAAACGCCATGAAGTAGGCGGTCGGGAGGTGGGCCACGTGCACCACGTGCAGTTCCGCCCCAAACCGTTCGGCTTCCTCCAGCGCCTTGTCGAGCACATATATGGCGTGGTCCGACTCATCGACGCCAACCACGAATACATCGGCCATGACGACCTCCTCTCTCGGCAGCTTGCCTGAATGCGGCGGGGCGAGCAAGGGGAGAACGGCCCACTGGTGAGGTTCGGGGGACCTTCGACCCTGGTTGCGGTGGGGGAGTAGGTCGACGATGGGTCCAACCCAGCGGGAGGTAACAAGTGGAGATTCGTACGCTGGTGGGTGGCGCCGTCGCCACTTGCACACCCAAGACCAGCATGTCGAAAGCCGCCGAGGTGATGATGGCGGAGTCGGTCGGTTCGCTGGCCGTCATGGACGGGCGGAGGTTGGCGGGAATCATCACTGAACGTGATTTCCTGCGGGCGGCGGCCGTTGGAGCCGACCTTCACCACGCCTCGGTCGACGAGTGGATGACGCCGGACCCCGACGTCGTCGAACCCGACCTCGACGTGACGGAGGCCGCCCAATGGATGCTCGCCACCGGGTATCGGCACCTGCCGGTCATGGAAGACGACCGGCTCATCGGCATCGCCAGCATCAAGGACGTGCTCTGGGCGGTAACCGAGCCGGCGGCGGATCGGGACTGATGCCGGCCGTCCATCTCGCCGCCCAACTAACGGTGCCCTTTGAGAGGTTGCGCAACGCCCTGAGCTCGGACCCGGTGGCCCTGGCGGGCAGCCCGGACCGCGCCTACTTGCTGAGTTCGAAGTTCGCTGGAGTCGTCGTCGAAAAGCCGATCACCATCACCATCGGCGAGTACCTGGAGTCGGAAGATGGTCGTGTGTTCGCCATCCCCGTGCGCTTGGCGGCTGCGGATCATCGGAGATGGTTCCCTTCGCTCGATGCCGAATTCGAGTTCACCCAGACCGCGACGGGAGCGGTGGAAGTGGCACTGGAGGGCCACTACCGCCCGCCCGCCGGACCGCTCGGGGCTCTGGCCAACCGCGCCGGTCTGCGCCGGTTGGCGACGGAGTCGCTTCACGGCTACTTCGAAGCCGTGGTCGATCGTCTCCGCCGGGTCGGTCGTGGTCAGGAAGCCTTGAAGGGCGTTCCCTACAGCTGACCTTGGACTCTGTTGCTGTTTCCGACCACGCGAGATTATGTGTGGCGCCGGTCGGCGAGGGGTCGCCACCGGTGAATACGAACCCGGAGAGGAGGTGCAGGAAAATGGAGTTGAAGTTGTGGTCGCCCTTCTGGTCGGCCGAGCGTGAGATCCAGACCCTCTTTAAGCGGCTGGAGCGCGCGTTCGGATCCGAGCCGGACGTCATGGCCTGGAAGATCGTCACCGACATGTTCCGCGACAACGGCAACTTGGTGGTCAAAGCCGAGATTCCGGGCATCGACCCCGAGAAGGACGTACAGATTGCGGTTGAGGGGGACGTTCTCCATATCCACGGCGAGAAGTCCATGGAGAAAGAAGTCTCCGGGGATGACCGCTTCCTCAAGGAGCGGGCCTACGGATCGTTCGATCGTCGTATCCCTCTCCCTGATGGAGTCGACGCAGACAAGGTGGTCGCCACCTATGACAAGGGCGTGCTGACCGTCAAAGTGCCGATGCCGGCTGCGGCGGAGCCGCCGATCAAGAAGGTCCCCGTCATCATTAGCTGATTCGAGGGGCCCGGGCAGGAGACTCCCAGGGCGCGCACCTTCTCCTCCCGGGCCCTTCGAACCCCCCAAGGCGCGGACCAAAGTCGTTCCCACGGGGTCCTTCGACTCTGTGGCGGGCCGCATCCAGACGCCAGTCTTCCGCGCAAGGTCCGCCGGATGGCGGAAAGGAAGGTCCGATGTTCAAGAGGATGCTGCTGGCGGTTGACGGGTCGGATTCGAACCTCCACGCCGCCGATCTCGCGGCTCGGCTGTCCGCCGAGTGGGGCGCCGAACTGACTCTCGTTCATGTGGCGTCTTCGGACCGGGGGGTGACCAAGGAAGGAAAGGAGATCCTGGCCGCCATTCGACAGCGGATCACGTCGCAGGGCGGAACGGTCACCCGGGAAAGTATCCGTGTCGCTGGCATCCGGGGATCCGCCTTGGAGATCGTGGAGGCCGCCAAGGAAGATGTGGCCGACCTCATCATCACTGGCTCCCGAGGCCACTCGGCCTGGGCAGGGGCGGCGTTGGGAAGCGTCAGCCAGCGGATCCTTCATCTGGCGCCCTGTCCTGTCCTCGTCGTGCCGGGGGAGTAGCGGGGGTTCACCATGGCCGACCAATCGAAACCGGCTCCCGTATTTGTCTACTACTTCGCCTACTGCTCGATACCGGCCGCCGAAGTGGACCAGATCGTGGCCGGCCAAAAAGACAACCTCTCGGTCTGGGCGGAGAAGGCCTACCGGCAGGGCGAGGACTTGGTGGCGCGCTTGCGACCTGCACCCAGCCTGGGGTTGGCTGCGGAAGTCGATCTGGAGCTAGGGGAACCTGGCCACCGCAACGGGAGCGTCTTCCTGCCTCTGCGCTGGACCGCGCGACGACCCTACCGTCTCTTTCCGGAGATGACCGCCGAGCTGGTCATTGACCCTTTCGGAGCTGATGCCTCCCAGCTCACTTTCCGAGGAACGTACCGGCCCCCTTTGGGGGCGATCGGTCGAGCTCTCGACCGAGCCCTTATGCACCGGGTGGCGGAGCGGATCGTCAAGAGTTTCGTAGATGACCTGGTGGAACGAGTTGAGTACGTGGGTCATTCGGGTAGCGGCAGCGAGATGTGAAGGCTCGTCCCTTGGCCCGATGACGATTCGATGCGGAGCAGCCCGTCAAGTTCATCCACCCGGCGAGCGATGTTGAGCAACCCCATGCCCATCGGCACCGCCGCCGGATCGAAACCGACTCCGTCGTCGACCACCGCCAGGGTGAGGCGGCTGTCTTCGGAAGCTACAACGATCTCGAGGCGGCTAGGGCGTCCGTGGCGCACAGCGTTGCTGGAGGCTTCCCTCACTATCTGAACGATGTGGTCGGCCACGGATTCGGGCAGCTTCAGCTGGGGTGGGGAAACCACGACGGAGGTGGTCAGGTCGCGATCGTGGGTGACGGCGCCGACGGCGTCACCAAGCTGGCTGGCGAAATCAGATCCCTCGGTTATCCGCCGCAGCCCGAATATGAAGTCTCTCAGAGTGCCGATGGCGGCATCCAAACGTCCCACGGCATCTTCGACGGTCGCACCGATAACGGGGTCATCCGTGCGCAAGCTCGCTGCCTGGAGTTGCAACCCGACCGCGAAGAGGTCTTGGATGATGGAGTCATGGAGATCGCGGGCGATCCGCTCGCGGTCTTCAACTATGGCCAGCCGGCGGAGACGGGCCGCGGTCCGTGCCCCAGCCACAGCCGCCCCCACCGCCACCGCCACCGCTTCCACCAGCTCCTCGTCTTCGGCGGTGAACCCCCCCGGCTTGTCGGTGAGGTAGAGACTGCCGAATACTTCTCCGCCTACTCGGACCGGGACTCCCAGGAAGGCTGTCATGGGCGGATGATGGAGCGGAAATCCGACGACAGAAGGATGACTGGTGAGGTCATCGAGGCGGATGATTGACGCGTCTTTGACCATCGTGCCCAAGAGGCCTCTTCCGCGAGGAAGCTGACCGATGGCCGCAGTCTCTTCAGCGGAAAGGCCTACGTGCACGAATTCCGCCAGCTCGCCATTGCTTCCGACGACGCCAAGAGCGGCATAGCGGGCGCCGGTCACGTCCTTGGCCGCCCGGACCGAAAAACGCATCACAGCAGCCAGCTCACCACGTCCCGAGACGCTGGCGGCATGATCGATCAGCTCCGCCCAATGCTTGAACTCGATCGCCACGAACCAATGCTACCGAAGCTCACGAGGGGTCCATTCCGGGGTTAGTGTTCCCTCGATGACCGATCCGATTCGGATTCTCCTCGTTGACGATCATGCTGTCGTTCGGGCGGGGGTCCGTTCCGTGCTGGCCGGCGAGGAGGGTCTGGAGGTGGTGGGGGAGGCCGGTAATTCCGCCGAGGCGATCCGGCGGGTCGGGTACGACTCACCGAACGTTGTCATTCTGGATGTGCGGCTTCCCGACGGATCGGGCGTGGAGACCTGCCGGGAGATTCGCTCGCGCTTTCCCGACGTCAAGGTCTTGATGCTGACGTCGTTTGCAGATGAAGAGGCTCTGGTTGCATCGATCCTGGCTGGCGCCAGCGGATACGTCCTGAAGCGCATCGATACCCGGCACCTGGTCGAGAGCATTCGCCGGGTGGCGGCCGGGGAGTCGCTCCTGGATGGCGAGATGACCTCGACCTTGTTCTCTCGATTGCGGGGGGGAAAGAAAGAAGATCCGCTGCTGGCCCGTCTGTCGGACCAAGAGAGGCGAATCGTTCATTACATCGCCTCTGGGCTCACCAATCGAGAGATTGCCGAACAGATGTACCTGGCCGAGAAGACAGTCAAGAACTATGTGTCCAACGTGCTCGCCAAGATGGGAATGAGTAGACGGAGCGAGGCTGCGGCCTACGTGGCGCGCCTCGAGGTGGCGGACCAGACAACGCCCCCCGCCGAGGATTGGGGCGATGCGAGTCGCTGACGTCATGACCTCTTCGGTC
>CAYUKI010000035.1:6722-11904 GCA_964445235.1 uncultured Acidimicrobiia bacterium
CGCACGAAGTCACCGATTTGCAGGGGCTCGTCTGTCGAGAAGTGGACGAGCTTGAAAGACGCGGCTCGGATCATGCTGGCAAATGGCGTGAGCGGGCTGCCGGTGGTCGACGACTCCGGAGGCCTCGTCGGCATCATCACGGAGGCCGATTTCGTCGCCCGGCAGGTGGCTCACATCGAAGGGAGACGGCGGCTCCTCGACGTCATGATGAGGCGCTCCGAGCCGACTCCGGACACCGCCACGGTGGAAGAGGCCATGACCAAGGCGCCTATCACGATCGACCCGGATGCCACCGTCAATGAAGCCGCCCGTCGCATGGTGGCTGCCGGGGTCAAACGTCTGCCGGTCATAGACCTGACGGGCCGACTAGTGGGTATCGTCAGCCGGGGCGACATCATGTCGGCGTTCGCTCGGTCCGACGAGGCCATCGAAAACGAGGTGCGTGAGGGCATACTCACTCGGTTGCTGTTTCATCCCGCGGATGCCGTCGGCGTGACTGTGAAAGACGGCGTCGTGACGCTGCGAGGCGAGCTCCCGAACCGAAGTGACGTGCGGCTCCTCGTAGCCCTGGCCGACCGGCTGGACGGCATCGTCAAGGTCGAGGACCACCTCACCTGGCGCTACGACGACCAACCCAGCGGACCGCCGTAACCACGAACCCAGGGTTCCAGGTAGTACCCAGTACTACCCAGCGCCCACAGATGAACCGTGGGTCAGGTAGGGAACCGGTTCGGCGCCTCAGCCGATTGGCGACCGCCGCATCCGGACGGCCACCTCCAGCGCGGCTCCTGCTACCAAGAGCCCGGCGCCCACCAGCAACCAATCCGATCCTCGCAACGGCACCGAGTCGAGCACGCGGTTGCCGAGCGGAGTATGAACCACTGCGATCTGGAGCAGGACCGAAGTGATCATGGCGAGCTGGAGGAGCCGGTTGCGGCCCGGGCGGCCTCCTTCTTCGACCCTGACCCGAAGAGCGAATATCAGCTGCGCCAGTACAAGAGTGGTGAACCCCATGGTCCTCACCCGAGCCGGGTCGTCGCCGCCGAGGGCATAGACCGTCAGAACCCCGCCGGCCATGGCCGCGCCGTACACGACTAGCCGAAGCTGACGGCGAAGGTCGAGCAGCGAGCGCTCCTTTCGGGGGGGGCGATCCATCAGACGGCTCCCACCAGCATCCATGCCCAGGGCCAGCGCGGGAAGACCGTCGGTGATGAGGTTCACCCACAACAGCTGAACTGCGCGCAACGGTTCACCGAGGGCTGGAAAAAGCATTAGGCCTCCGAACATCGTGACCACCTCGCTCACATTGGCGGCGAGCAGGAACGTGACCACATTGCGGAGGTTGGCGAATATCCGCCTCCCATGGCGTACCGCTCCGACGATCGTGGCGAAGTTGTCATCGGTCAAAACCAGGGCGGCGGCCTCTCGGGCGACGTCGGTACCGCTGCCCATGGCGATTCCGATGTCGGCAAGGCGGAGTGCCGGGGCGTCGTTAACACCGTCCCCGGTCATCGCCACCACCGCTCCCCGCTGTTGCCAAGCCCTCACGATCCGCACCTTGTCCTCCGGGTCGACCCGGGCGAATACGGCAATAGCCTGTATCTCGGCGGCCAGCTGGTCGTCACTCAGCTCGTGTAACTGCCGACCCGTCATCACTCGGCCGGTCAACTCGAGGTCTTGGGCGATAGTGCGGGCGGTGACCTCATGATCGCCGGTGACCATGACCACCTTGATGCCGGCGGCTCGGGCCTCGTTGATCGACCCCGGGCTCTCTGGTCTCAGCTCATCGCGCATGCCGGCTACTCCGACCAACACGAGGTTCCCCTCCGCCTCACCGAGGTTGGACGGACGCTCGCGGAACTTCCGGTAGGCCAGGGCCAGGGTGCGCAGCCCTCGTGACGCCATCTCGACGGCGACCGCTACGGCCCGGTCGGCGCGAGCTGTCGGAAGTGACTCGATCCCGCCTTGATCGAGGAACTCAGTGCACCGGCCTATCACCGACTCGGGGGCCCCCTTGACCATGAGCACCCACCCCCCGTTCTCAGAGTGAAGGGTCGACATCCGTTTCCGGTTGGCGTCGAAGGCCATTTCGTCCAACCGAGGACGATCCCGGCGGATCTGATCGACGTCGACGAAGGCGTCGATGGCGCGCCGTAAGGCGATCTCGGTGGGATCGCCGGTGTAGCCGTCGGCAGTGAAGGCGGCGTCGCTGCAGAGAGCGGCGATCTCTACGAATCGGCGGATGCGGGGGTCTGTGGACATCTCCTCGAGGCTGCTCAGATGAAGGCCGGCGAACTCCGCCTCCTGAAGCCAGATCTCGTTTCTGGTCAATGTGCCCGTCTTGTCGGTGCAGATCACCTGCGCCGAACCGAGCGTTTCAACTGCATAGAGCCGGCGGGCGATGGCCTTGGCCTTGGCAAGTTCTTGAACCCCCCGCGCGAGGCTCAAGGTGACAACGGTCGGCAATCCCTCGGGTATGGCGGCCACCGCCAGGGCCACCGCCACGAGGAAGAATTGCTCGACCGGCTCCTGGCGGGCGATCCCCAGGATGAAGATCACCGCTGCCACCACGAGGGCGGCGGCGGCGATGCGCCGGCCCACTCGGGCCAGCTCCTTCTGGAGCGGAGTGCTCGGCTCCTCTTCGGCCAGAAGCGACGCAATGCGCCCCATTTCGGTGGCGGCGCCGGTGGCGACCACGAGGGCTCGACCCCGCCCAGCCGATACCGAGGTCCCGGCGTGCACCGTCGAATACCGCTCGGCGACCGGGGCATCTCCCCTGCTGGGGTTGGTGTCCTTATCGACGGGCAGGGATTCCCCGGTCAGCGCCGATTCGTCGACGCTCAAGTGAATGGACTCGAGGAGGCGTGCATCCGCTGGGGTGCGGTCGCCGGCCGCCAGGAGGATGAGGTCCCCGGGCACCAGCTCGACCGCCGGAACCGACTTCTCCTGTGAGGCCCTTATCACTCGGGCGTAGGGAGGGCTCAATTTCCGAAGGCCGGCAAGGGCGGTGGCGGCTCGACCTTCCTGGGCGGCGCCGATGGCGGTGTTGAGGGCGACGATGGCGACGATGGCCGAGGCCTCTATCCACTCACTGAGGATGAAACCCGACACCGCGGATGCGACCACCAGGAGGAGTACGAGCGGGTCGGCGAGCAGGCGGCCGATAATGCGCCAAAGGGACTCGGCCTCGGGTTCGGCTATCTCGTTCCGACCGAATTCGGCCAGGCGGGCCCTGACTTCCTCAAGCGTCAGCCCGGCCGAGGCATCCGTCCTCAACCGTCCGACTACTTCATCAATCTCCAGGTCATGCCACACGATCAAAAGGAACCGCCGTCGCAGGGCCCACCAAGTCAATCGGCGGGGCCCCTTGCCCTTCGCCGCTGGGCCTACTCGTCGGGGTTCCCCCCTCCAGTCTGATTCGACGTCCGCCGAGGCTAATCGGGTCGACATTGCCGACGTTCGACCCTGCCACGTGTGGGTACTCCCTTCTACCCTGGCGCGCAGGGCTTGTGATCGCGCCCGTTCCAGACGGAGGTTCGGTGATCGTTGTAGGTATCGACGGGTCGGAAGGCTCTCGGGCCGCGCTGCGCTGGGCGCTGGAAGAAGGTCGCATCAGACAGACGCCGGTCCGGGCGGTCATGCTGTGGTCGTATCTCGATCAGCACGACCTCCACGGTCGGTCTCTCTTCCATGCCGACTACAAGGAAGAGGACGCCCACGCTGCCGCCGAGGCGGTGCTGAAGGAATACCGGACCGAGTTCTCGGATGTGCCCATGACCGCGGAGGCGGTCCTCGACCTTCCCTCCCGCGGCCTGATCGAGGCGTCTCGAGACGCCGAGATGGTGGTCGTGGGGGCACGGGGACTGGGCGGCTTCGCCGGATTGATGTTGGGCTCGGTCAGCCAGCAAGTGGCGGCGCACGCCGCCTGTCCGGTCGTGGTGGTTCGGTCATAAGGCCGCCCCGGCCGCCAACGACATCGCGACCACGAGCTGAAGCCGCACCGTCCCTTTGAGCAACGGGATAAGGTCGGCACTCTGCGCCCCGGAGGCGGTTCGGAGCAGCGGTGCGGCCAGCGGCAGCCAAAAGCAGGCGATGGCGGTGGGGAGCGGAGTCTGGCCGGCGGCGGCGAAGGTTGCGATGCAGCCGAAGGCGGCTCCAATGATCAGCTGGTACAGGCGGCGGGTGCGCGGCTCGCCGATCATGACCGCCAGCGTTCGTTTGCCGGCCCGGCCGTCGGTGTGGATGTCGCGCAGGTTGTTGGCGACGAGGATGGCGGCGGCAAACAGGCCCATCGGTATGCCGAGGAGGTAGGAACTGCCCGGCGCGGTCCCGTCGTGCACCATCCTCGACCCCACGGTGGCGACCAGTCCGAAAAACACGAACACCGCCACTTCGCCGAGGCCCCGGTAGCCGTAGGGAATCGGACCCCCGACGTAGGTGAGCATTGCCAGCACCGAGGCGAGGCCGATGACGATGACCGGCCAGCCGACCAGCGTGTAGAGGTAGGCGCCGGCCAGCCCCGCCACTGCCAGGGCCGCCGTCGTCGCCCACCACATCCAGCGGGGGTCGATGACGCCACTCGCCACCATGCGGGGTGGGCCGACGCGGTCGGCGGAGTCGGCGCCTCGTCGGGCGTCGGAAACGTCGTTGGCGTAATTAGCCGCGACCTGTATCGCCACACTCGCCAGCAGGGCGGCCAGGAAGGCGTCGAGTCTGAACGCCTTGTCTCCGATAGCCAGGCCCCCTCCAACGAGCACCGGGGAGACGGCCGCGGGAAGGGTACGCGGCCGGGCTCCGGCCAGGAAGGCGGCTCCCCTCGAGGATGGTCGCTCGGTGGGGGGCACGCCCCCCATCAGAAATGCCAGGGGAAGTCGCCGTATCTGGGCGGTCTTTTCTCGAGGAAGGCGTCGCGGCCCTCGGCCGCCTCGTCGGTTCCGTAGGCGAGTCGGGTTGCTTCTCCCGCGAAGAGCTGCTGGCCCACCAGCCCGTCGTCGGGGAGGTTGAAGGCGTACTTGAGCATCCGTTGGGCCGTTGGGCTCTTGGAGGTGATGATGCTGGCCCACTCCAAGGCGGTGGACTCGAGAGCGGTGTGGTCGACGGCGAGGTTGGCCATTCCCATCTCGACGGCCCGGTCGGCGCTGTACTCAAAGCCTAAGAAGAAGAGCTCCCGAGCCCGTTTTTG
>CAYUKI010000036.1:0-7669 GCA_964445235.1 uncultured Acidimicrobiia bacterium
CATCGCCGCGATCAACGAGGTCAAGCTCGACCACTACTTGCTCAAGCCCTGGGATCCGCCCGAGGACAAGCTCTACCCGATCGTCGACGACCTGCTCGACGATTGGCTTGCCGACCACCCCACCTATGTTGGGATCGAGGTGGCCGGGACCCGTTGGTCGCCAGCCACTCACGAAGTCAAGGAGTTCCTCGCCCGAAATCAGATCCCGTATCGATTCGTCGATATCGAACGGGACGAGGCCGGCCGCCAGCGGGCGGAGGCAGCCGCCTCGACGCAGCCCCACCAGCTACCGGTGGTGTTCTTCCCCGACGACACTCATCTGGTGGCGCCCGACCTGAGATCGCTGGCCGCCAAGGCCGGGTTGCAGACCGAGGCCAAGAACAAGCTGTACGACCTCGTCATCATCGGGGGGGGGCCGGCCGGGCTGGCTGCCGGGGTTTATGCGGCCAGCGAGGGCTTGAGCACCGCGATAATCGAAAAAGAGGCGACCGGCGGCCAGGCGGGCACCAGTTCTCGGATCGAGAACTATCTGGGCTTTCCGGCCGGCATAACCGGTGCCAACCTGGCGCGCCGGGCGGCCGCCCAGAGCCGCAAGTTCGGCGCCGAGATTCTGACCGCAGTGGAAGCCGCCGGCGTCTCGGTCGATGGCCCGGTCAAGATCGTTACCACCACCACCGGCGATGAGCTCGCCGCTCGGGCGGTGATCATCGCCACCGGCATGACGATCAAACGCCTCGCGGCCAAGGGGGTGGACCGCTTGGCCGGAGCGGGTGTCTACTACGGAGCAGCTGCTTCCGAGGCGGTCGAATACCAAGGCGAGCCCGTGTTCGTGGTCGGCGGAGCCAACTCTGCCGGTCAGGCGGCCGTGATGCTGGCTCGCTTTGCCGGCCAGGTGACCATGCTGGTACGGGGCTCGTCGCTCGAAGCCGGGATGTCTCAATACCTGGTCGATCAGATCCGGTCGACGCCCAACATCGCAGCCATGCTGGAAACTCAGGTCACCGAGGTTCGGGGCGAGAAGCGTCTGGAGGAGATCGTTCTGTCTCGATCCGGGCAAACCGTTGTCGAGCCCGCCGAAGGTCTATTCATCTTCATCGGCGCCGAGCCCCACTCAGAACTGGTGGCGGGTGTGGTCGAGCGAGACCCGAAGGGATTTATCCGCACCGGGTCCGACTTGAGGCGGGAGGGCCACTGGCCGGCGACGTGGACCATGGACCGCGACCCCTATTTGTTGGAGACGAGCGTCCCCGGTGTCTTCGCAGTGGGCGACGTCCGCTCAGGAGTTGTCCGCCGGGTGGCGGCGGCGGTGGGGCAAGGCGCAGCCTGCGTCAGCTTCGTCCACCAATACCTGGCGAGCGTCTGAGATGATCGACCGATTGAGGATGGTGCCGCTATTCGGCCATCTTCCCGAGGCCGACCTGGAACGACTGTGCCGCGGCGTCGAAGAGATCAACCTGAGCAAGGGTGCGACCTTGTTCACCGAGGGTGAGCAGGCCGAGACTGCCTTTGTGATCGCTTCGGGTGAGATCGAGATCACCAAGGCCTCGGATCAGCATGACGTGCTCATTGCCGTGCGGAAAACAAACGAGGTGATCGGGGAGATGGCCCTGTTGCAGTCATTGCCCCGGACGGCCACCGCCCGGGCCCGCACAGATGCCACCCTGCTGCGCATCCCCAAGGCGCGCATCGACGAACTTCTCGAAACCAGCATCTCTGCGGTGCGTGCCATGTTCTCGGTGATCCTCGATCGATGGCGCGGTACCGAGGCCCAGCTTCGGCAAAACGAGCGCATGGCTCAATTGGGAACCCTGACGGCGGGCTTGGCTCATGAACTGAACAATCCGGCCGCGGCCGTGAAACGATCCGCCGACCTTCTGGCGACGGTGACGACCGCCTACGCCGAGGCCCGCGTGGCTTGGGCGAGCGCCGGCTTGCCCGCCGACGAGGTCGAAGCGTTCGAGGCCCTTCACCGGCGGGCCCTCGAGGTGAGCCGTGGTCTGCCTCTCGATGCATTGACTCGTAGCGACCGGGAAGCCGACTTGGAGTCGTGGTTGGAGAACATCGGGGTGGCGAACGCCTATCGGGCTGCACCCCCTCTGGTCGACCTCGACCTGACCACCGGCGACCGTAGCCTGATCGAAGGCGCCAGCAAGGCCGGCGTGGTAGTGGAGCTCCTGCGCGCCGCCACCGAGCTTTCCATGCTGGTCCACGAGGTGCGGGAGGGGGCCTCCCGGCTCTCGGCAGTCGTCCAACCGCTCAAGTCCTATTCGTACCTGGACCAGGCCCCGGTCCAAGAAGTAGACGTGGTGGCCGGCCTCGAGGACACTCTGATGATTCTCTCGGCCAAGGTGACCGGTCTCACCGTCCGTCGCGATTACGCCCCCAACCTGCCGAGGATCGAGGCCTACGGCAGCGAATTGAATCAAGTCTGGACCAACCTCATCGACAATGCCGCCGATGCCATCCGAGACGCTGGAACGAGCGACGGGGAGATAGCGGTCCGGGTCTTCGCGACTCCGGAGCGGCTGGTCGTGGAGATCGCGGACAACGGTCCCGGCATCCCCGATGAGATACGAAATCGCATCTTCGACGCCTTCTTCACCACCAAGCCACCTGGTCGCGGCACCGGGTTGGGTCTCGAGATCAGCTACGGAATCGTCGTGAACCGCCACCGTGGGGAGATCGAGGTCGAGTCTCAACCGGGTCGGACGGTCTTCCGGGTCCTTCTCCCACTCGAACGGCCAGCCTGACCGACAGAGCACTAGCACAGGCGGAATCGTGCCGGCCGGCCCTCGGGCCAAACCGCCGGTCACCGGCCTCGCTGCACCGACGCCAAGGTCGACAAGTGCCTGTCGAGTAGGTCCTGTTGGCGCCGTTTCGACCAGTAGCGGGGATCGAAGGTGGCCATCGCCGAGACTCCGTCGACCAGCGCCAGGATGCGGTCGGCCTCGAATGCCAAGTCGAGTCCGGTCCGTAGCGCTCCGGCCTCTACCGCCTGGGCGAGCAGTCTGATGATCAGACCCCGCCACTCATGGTCGAGCGCCCGTTCCTCGGCAGCCAGGACGTCGCTGAAGGGCGCCTGGGCATAGAACGCCAGCCAAACCCGCTGGTCCACCCGGTCTTCGTCGTCGACGATCAGCTCGGCCCGCATGAGCCGCCTTATGGCCGCCACCCCGGTCTCGGACCCGTGGGCGGCCATCTTGTGACGGGACCTCTCCACGGTGACCGAGAGCGCAGCCAGCACCAGGGCGTTCTTATCGGCGAAATAGTGGGTGAGCACACCGGTCGAGAAGCCGGCTTCCTCGGAGATCGCACGAATCGTGGCTCCCTCCAACCCCGCCCGTCCGATTACCCGGCGGGCTGCTTCTGCCAGCTCGCTCCTTCTCTGGACGTGATCCACGGCTCTCGGCACGCCGGAAATCTAGAAGATGGAGCCACAGCGTGCGGTCTTACAACAACTGTTGTATAATGCTCGTTAGGTAATACGTGCGGATTCTGGTGGTGGGAGCTGGCGGAGTCGGAAGCGCAATCGCTTCGATTGCCGCCAAGCGCGATTTCTTCGAGTCCTTCGCCATCGCCGATCTGGACGAATCAAGAGCCGGGCGGGCCGTTGCGCAGGCCGGAGCCGATCACCGATTTCAGGCCCATCAAGTGGATGCCTCCGACGGCCGGGCCCTGCGCCGCCTTGTCGAGGATACGCACCCCGATGTGATCGTGAATGCTTGTGATCCTCGGTTCAATCCGCCGATCTTCGAAACTGCCATGGCGACTCGCCGTCACTACCTGGACATGGCTATGCACCTTTCCCGGCCCGACCCAGGGGCGCCGTTCGAACGGCCGGGTGTGAAGCTGGGTGACGAGGAGTTCGCCGTTTCGGATCGTTGGGTCGACGCGGAGCGGTTGGCTTTGGTGGGGATGGGCGCTGACCCCGGTCTTTCGGATGTGTTTGCACGGTACGCCTCTGATCATCTCTTTGCTTCGATCGACGAGATGGGAGTGCGGGACGGAGGCGACCTGTCCGTTGATGGTGTTCCCTTCGCTCCGACCTTCTCGATCTGGACGGTCATCGAAGAGTGCTTGAACCCGCCGGTGGTGTGGGAGCGGGGTCGGGGCTGGTATACGACCGCGCCCTTCTCCGAGCCCGAGATCTTTCCTTTCCCGGAGGGGATCGGTCCCGTCGAGTGTGTGAATGTCGAGCACGAAGAGGTGATGTTGATCCCACGCTGGATCGATTGCCGCAGGGTGACGTTCAAGTACGGGCTGGGGAGGGAGTTCATTGCGGCGTTGGAGATGCTCCACAAGATCGGCCTCGATCGGAAAGACCAGGTCGACGTGCGCGGGTCACATGTGGCGCCCCGGGACCTGCTGGCGGCGTTGTTGCCGGACCCGGCTCGGCTCGGCGATCGCATGCACGGAAAGACCTGCGTCGGCACCTGGGTGACCGGCCCTGGTCGGGACGGTCAGCCGCGCGAGTTGTACCTGTATCACTGTGTCGACAACGACGAGGTGATGGGCAAATGGGGCCATCAAGCGGTGGTCTGGCAGACGGCGCTCAACCCGGTCATCGCCCTCGAGCTGCTGGCCTCCGGCGTCTGGTCGGGGGTGGGGGTCCTCGGTCCCGAGGCCTTCCCGGCCACACCGTTCCTCGACCTGCTGGTCGACTACGGCTCCCCGTGGGCCATTGCCGAGATGAACCCAGCCTCGCGGGCGCTCGCCATCCGCGCCTGAGCGGCTGGTCTGGGCGGGGGCTAGCCGCCATCGGAAGTCAGCCTGGATGAATCCACCCGTTTCGCCCACATCGGGGGGGGCGACGGCTTAGTCTTCACATTCGCGTCCTCGACCGCGGAGGGGCGTCCCGGCCGAAACGCAATGTCCACCGATATGGGAGGTATTTGAGATGGACAACGCGCTCGTACCGCAGGCGCGGTTGTTGTACCGGACCGCGCTAGCGATCTTCGTGGTGACCATCGTCATTGGGATCCTCAACGGACTCGATGTTTGGACGCCCGAACACGAGGTCATCTTGACCCACGTGCACGCCGGCACCCTCGGCTGGATCACCTTGTCGGTGGTGGCGACCGCGATGCTGATCTTCGGCGAGGGGGTCGACCAGAAGTCGGCGGCGACTGCCCGCCGGTTGGCGTCGACGATCACCGTAACCACCGTCGTCTACGTCATCGCGTTCTTCTCCACAACCGGTATCTACCGTCCCATCGCCGGGACTCTGGAACTGGCAGCCATCCTCTGGCTGCTGTCGTGGGTGATGGGACGCTATCGGAATACCCCCACTACGACAGCCCGGCTGGCCCTGATGCTGGCCACGATCTCGGTGACCCTGGGAGCGGTGCTGGGGGTCTTGCTCGGGCTCTTCATTGCCAACGGCAAGTTGCCGGGGCTGGGCCAAGAGACAGCTTCGAACCTCGCCGGGGCCCATCCTCCGGCCATGCTGATCGGCTACCTGATCTTGGCCGGGGTTGCCATCACCGACTGGAAGCTCGCCGGTCCGGACGGTCGTTTAGGCCGCTTAATCGCCTGGGGCCTGTTTGGGGCCGGTTTGATCATCAACGTCGCCATCATCTTCGACATCGAGGCGCTGATACAGGTGGCGACCCTTCTGGAGGTGGCTGCCATCGTGGCTTTCATCGTCCGGATGTGGTCGAAGATCAAACCGAGCGCTTGGGCGGAGGGCGGCTCTGCCAACTTCGCCCGGATGTCGGTGCTGTTCCTCGCCGTCGGCATCGGACTGCTGGTCTACGTCGTGCAGTTGTTCGTCTCGGGCCAGCTCGACCCCGAGTCCGGGGAATCGGTGGGGGTGTTGATCGCCTTCGACCATTCGATGTTCATCGGCGTGATGACCAACGCGCTGTTTGCCGCGGTGGGTGGTCTGATCGGCGGGTCGACGATCGATCGTCTGATTTTGTGGGGCACCAACGCCGGCTTGGTGGGTTTCCTGGTTGGCCTCTCCGCCGAATCGGCGGTCTTGAAGAGGATCTCCACACCCGTCATGGGGCTGGCGTTGCTGGCCGGCATTTACACGTACTTCACCAAACTGGGCCGCTCGGAAGCGATGACGTCAGTGTGAGGCAGTGGGCGGCGGCGGCGGGGGCGCTAATTCTGGTCGCCTGTGTGAGCTCGCCGGCGTCGACCGGCAATGTCGACCTCGACGCCGGTCGCGACGTCTTCGCTCGGGTGTGTACGGCCTGCCACGGCGCCCAGGGGGGGGGAGCGTCGGGCCCCGCTCTGGCGACAGTGGCGGAAACCTTTCCCGCCTGCGCCGATCACATGAGATGGGTCACACTCGGCTCCGAGCGTTGGCGCGATGAGGTGGGTCCCACCTACGGCGCCCAGAAGAAGGAGATCACTGGTGCGATGCCGAGCTGGGAGTCCTCGCTGACCCAACTCGAGATCAAGCAGGTAGCGGCCTTTGAGCGGTTTCAGTTCGGAGGAGTGGAGCTCGCGAGCGCGACCGGCGACTGCGGGTTGGGCGGTTCCTGACTCACCGGTCCAAGAGGCGTTGGAGCCGAGCCGACAACTCTGTCGGTGAGAACGGTTTGAGGATGTAGTCGTCGGCTCCAAGTTGAAAGCCGCGTACCACGTCGCGTTCAGAGCCCATGCCGGTCAGCATCACCACGGGGAGATCGGGTCGAGCGGCTTTGATCTTGGCGAGAGTCTCGAAACCGTTGCTTCGAGGCATTCGCACGTCGAGGATGGCTAATCCGACGGCGGTGTCCAGCGCGGCTTCCAGCGCCGAATCCCCGTCGGGAACATGTACCACCTCATAGCCGTCGCCGTTCAGGCGATGGATGACCAAAGCCGCGGTGAGGGCATCGTCTTCGGCGAGGACCACCTTGCGCGGGTGCGCCAGAGGTTCGGCGATCAGGACTCGATCCCCTCCCTTTCCCTTGGCGACACCGAGTAGTCGTTGGGTGGCGGCGTGGGCGTCAGACAGCGAGGCTCGATCTCTCGCATCGACGACCACCGCCGCGAAGCTCACGATCGCCCCGGCGAAGTCGCCGTTGTTGCGCAGGTGAAGACGCAGCTTCTCCAACTTGTCGGCCAGTTCCCCGACGGTGGCGCCCGGGACCATGATCACCAGCTCGCCGTCCGACCACTTGGTCATCAAGCCACTTTGGCCGATGCTCGCCGCCAGCTCGGACACCACCATGTCCGTCACCGCGTCGGGATCGGGTTTGAGCAGTGGCCGGCCGTGAACCTCGGGAACCAGGGTCGCAGCTGCGACGATGGCACCGTCTCGCTTGACCCGCCAGAACTGATCGACGGCGGCGGTCCGGGCTACCAGGCCGGTGAGGGTGCCGGTCTCGACAACTCGGGAATGCTCGGTCCTCCGCAGCAATGATCCCACCAGAGCAGCCACCTGATCGGGATCGAAGGGCTTCTCCAAGAAGGCATCGGCGCCCAGGGCAAAGCACTCACTCTTGGTGAGCGGTGAGGTTGAGGCCGTCATCACCACGATGGGGAGGCTGGCCGTCTCGGGTCGAGCCCTCAGCTCGACCAGGAGGCTTCGACCGTCGGCATCGGGGACACGATGTCGAGGCACGCCCCGGCGCGGCGCGCTCTCTCGACGGCGACGTCGCGTGCGTGCCACGCGGGCGTGCGCTCCTCCTTCAGCGCCGCCTCGACGTCGTCGAGCAGGACGACCGATCGGAGG
>CAYUKI010000036.1:7679-11414 GCA_964445235.1 uncultured Acidimicrobiia bacterium
GGCCAAGGTGGGGGCGGTGCGCACCCGCCGTGTTGGGGAGGCGAGCTTCAGTTCCAGGAGTCGGGCCACCAGCGGGTCGTCTTCGATCACCAGGATGCCGGTGGGCGCTTCGGTGGTCGCCTCTTCGGCCACCTTCTGCAAGAGGCTCAGAAGCGAGGTCAGCTTGAGGTCGAGCTCCGCTGGGGCGCACGCCTCGAGTTCGTCGGCGGACCTCGAGATGGCGGGGTACCCGTAGCTGGTCCCCGAGCCTTTCAAAGAATGGGCAATCCGGCGGACGGATTCCTCGGCGGCCACGTCTCCGCTGCGGAAGTGGTGGCGCGCCAGGCGCAAAACCTCGAGTTGGGCCTGGAGGCCTTCCCGATAAAGCGCCTGCAGCTCGCGCATCTACGGTTTCCCGGGCTGCTGCCCGACACGCTGCATGGGTACGTTCGCCGAGGGCCTGCGGCGTCGGGTCGGATGGGCCATTTCCACCCTCATAGTTACGGACCGTTTTGCCCTCTGCTTGAGGGCATTGCCCGTCAAATGATGCGAAGGCAGGGGCCCCCAGAGCCGTTATTCGGCCCGCAGGGCCTGAACCCGGTCGACCAGGAACAGGCCAAGGTCTCGCAGAGCTTGCCGGGGTTTGCCGTCGGGCAGCTCCCCAATGGCCTGGTCGGCGGCCCGTAGTCGCTCCATGGCCGAGTCGAGGACGGTATCGACGTGGCCCCCAGCGCGGACCAGACCCATTACCTCGGTGACGATTTCGTCCGGGTAGGGGCGGGGCCCGCTGAGCAGCCGGCGGACCTGCTCGCCCCGGGGACCTTCGGCGGCCAGGAGGACCGGAAGCGTGAAGGTGCCCTCGCGAATATCCGACCCGGCTGGCTTCCCGAGCAGGTCCTCGGAGGCCACCAGATCGAGGGCATCGTCGGCGATCTGAAAGACCATGCCCACTTCCCACGCCCAGGTGCTGACCGCTTCGATGACCTCGGCCGATGCGTCGGCGGCAATGGCCCCCAGGCGGGCGCTGGTGCGAATCAGGCAGGCGGTCTTGCCGCCGATGACGCGGTGATAGTCGTCGGCGGGGTGATTGAGGTCTCCGACCAGCTGGTGTTCGAGCACCTGACCTTCGACCAGCTCGGCATAGGTGCGGGCGAGCATCTGCACCGACTCCTTGTTGAGATGGGTGGCCGCCACTTCCGAGGCTCTCGCCATCAAGAAGTCGCCGGCGAGGATCGCCACCGTGTTGGTCCAGTTGGCATTTACGGACGCAGCTCCGCGCCGAGTGTCGGCCTCGTCGATGACGTCGTCGTGGTAGAGGCTGCCGACGTGGATCAGCTCGACCGCGACCCCCGCCTCGACCGGACGCCGGTCCTTCGGGGTCCCGAACTCGGCGGCCAGCGACGCCAGCAGCGGACGGAAACGCTTTCCACCGGCATGCAGGAGGTGCTGGGCGATCTTGGTCAGGTAGGGATCGTCGGAGGACGAGGCTTCCAGCAGGCGTTCCTCCACCCTGGCCACCCGCTGCCAGACGGAGTCGATGGGGACTAGCCCGGTCAGGTCGTTCATTGCCGAGCCGGGATGGTAGTAGCGACCCATTTCGGCGAGCATGGGGACATCGGCACTACAGGTTGGCGGAGTCTTTGCCGACAATGAAACCAGGGACCGCAACAGGCTCGGCCGGCCCTTCAGGCCTTTCGAAGCGAGTTAGTCGGACCCCGCCGATATACTCGGTGACCCCATCAGGGGATTGGTGCGAGGAGGCATCGAGCCTTGTTTGAGCGGTTCACAGATCGGGCCAGACGAGTGGTGGTCTTGGCGCAGGAAGAAGCGCGGGGTCTCAACCACAACTACATCGGAACCGAGCACATCCTGCTGGGGTTGATCCACGAGGGCGAGGGCATCGCTGCACGTGGGTTGGAAAGCTTGGGCATCTCCCTTGAATCGGTACGTCAGGAAGTGGTGGCGATCATCGGGCAGGGCCAGCAGTCGCCCTCCGGTCACATTCCATTCACCCCCCGTGCCAAGAAGGTGCTAGAGCTGTCCTTGCGGGAAGCGTTGCAGCTTGGGCACAACTACATCGGCACCGAGCACATCCTGCTCGGTCTGATTCGGGAAGGCGAGGGAGTCGCCGCCCAAGTTCTCCAGAGACTGGGTGCCGAACTGCAAAAGGTCCGCCAGACCGTTATCCAGCTGTTGTCGGGGCCCCAGGGCAGCGAGGAGCAAAACGCCCCAGCCCAACCGAGCGGTCGGGAATCCACTCCATCCGGTTCTACGGTTCTGGACCAGTTCGGCCGCAACCTCACCCAGATGGCCCGGGAGCGGAAGCTCGACCCCGTCATCGGGCGGATCCGCGAGATCGAGCGGGTCATGCAGATTCTCTCTCGGCGCACCAAGAACAACCCGGTTCTCGTCGGCGAACCCGGCGTCGGCAAGACCGCCATTGTTGAGGGCCTGGCCCAACGGATCGTCGCTAACGAAGTGCCGGAAACACTCACCGGCAAGAACCTCTACACCCTCGACCTGGGGGCGTTGGTGGCCGGTTCTCGTTATCGCGGCGACTTCGAAGAGCGTCTCAAGAAAGTGCTGAAAGAGATCCGCACCCGCGGTGACATCATTCTCTTCATCGACGAAATCCATACGCTGGTGGGGGCGGGCGCCGCCGAGGGGGCCATCGATGCCGCCTCGATCTTGAAGCCCATGCTCGCCCGAGGCGAGCTGCAAACCATCGGAGCCACAACGCTCGAGGAGTATCGCAAATACCTCGAGAAGGACTCGGCCCTGGAGCGTCGTTTCCAGCCGGTCCGGGTCGAGGAGCCGTCGGTATCCGACACCATTCAGATCTTGCATGGCCTCAAGGATCGTTACGAGTCCCATCACCAGGTTCGCTTTACCGACCAGGCCATCGTCTCTGCTGCCAACCTGGCCGACCGCTACATCTCCGACCGTCACCTCCCCGACAAGGCGATCGACCTGATCGACGAAGCGGGGTCGCGCATGCGGATAAACCGCAGCTCGCGACATCCCGAGATCGCCGACATCGACAAGAAGATCGGCGAGGTTCGCAAGCACAAGCAGGAAGCGGTGTCGGCGCAGCAGTTCGAACGGGCCGCTCAACTCCGTGACCAAGAGCGGAATCTGGCGACCGACCGCTCCTCGCGGGAACGCACCCTGCGCGAATCGGGGGCGGAGACCGGCTGGGTGATCGACGAAGAGAACATCGCCGAGGTGCTGGCCCAGTGGACCGGGATTCCGGTTCACCGTCTCACCGAGGAAGAGACGGCCCGGCTGGTCAACATGGAGGGCGAGCTCCACAAGCGGATCATCGGTCAGAAGGACGGCATCATCGCCGTCTCGAAGGCGATTCGCCGCACCCGGGCCGGTCTGAAGGATCCCAAACGTCCTTCGGGCTCTTTCATCTTCTTGGGTCCTTCCGGCGTCGGCAAGACCGAGACGGCCAAGGCCCTGGCGGAGTTCTTGTTCGGCAACGAGGACGCCCTCATCCAGCTCGACATGTCCGAGTACATGGAGAAGCACACCGTGTCCCGATTGGTGGGTTCACCACCCGGTTATGTCGGCTACGACGAGGGTGGCCAGCTCACCGAGGCCGTGCGTCGCAAGCCCTTCTCGGTGGTGCTCTTCGACGAGATCGAAAAGGCCCACCCCGACGTCTTCAACACGCTGTTGCAGATCCTGGAGGACGGGCGCCTGACCGACGGGCAGGGCCGCGCCGTCGTGGTCTAGGCCGCCGGGGTCATC
>CAYUKI010000036.1:11424-11645 GCA_964445235.1 uncultured Acidimicrobiia bacterium
GGGACCTGCGCAAGAAGGCGATCGGGTTCCATCAGGAGAGCGACAGCGCCACCTACGAGAAGATGAAGGAGAAGGTGACCGAGGAGCTGAAGCGGCATTTCCGCCCCGAGTTCCTCAATCGGATCGACGAGGTGATCGTCTTCCACGAGCTGTCGTTGGATGAGATCAAACAGATCGTCGACCTCATGCTCGCCCGGGTCAGGAAGCAACTTGGCTCGCAG